>WGDB01000018.1 GCA_015493495.1 Helicobacteraceae bacterium
ATCTACAAAGCCAGCGTTGTTGTACTTGGAAATGTTATGCTCTAACATAAGCGCCATGGCATGAGAAGCATCATCCATCAGCTTTGTATCACTGGAAAAATCATAGCTGTTAAGTATGTTTTCAAGTCGGCTTGGAGTTGTGGCATCATAGTAGATGCCTATATCGTCTTCGACTATAGAAAAAGAGGGAGAACCATTTACACCAAGATCTAGTGAACGGATGAAGCCGTCTTCCAGTAAAGTCAAAGTTCCACCAAACCTTTTGTGACACCATGAAGCAAAACGGCCTGTCTTTTTTCTACCCCAGCCTTGGAAGTTTTTACTTGTCACTATCTGTAGAACATTTCTTACATAGTACAAATAGCCACTTAATATCACTATTTTCCTATGACCTCTCTAATCTCTTGCAGTCTATGTGTCCAGGTATGATTTTTTGCAACATACTCAGCACCTGCTCTTGCCATCTCTTTGTCTTGATCAGACAATCCATATTTATGGACCCTATAAAAAAGTTCATCCATCTCCTCTTTTGTAGAGACTACATGACAATACTCTTTAAACAGTTTCTTGACCGCTTTTGTAGGGTTTGTCACAGCCACTCCACCACATGCAAGTATTTCTACCAAACGTCTTGAAAACATCGTAGAGGAGTCTTCTATGGTATTTACATTTAAGGACAGAGTATAGTCTTTATAGATCTGCGCAGTTTTTTCATATGCTACAGCATTTAAAACTTCCATATTTTCTAAACCTGGATAGCGGTAGTCTTTAGACTTTCTGTTGGAGTTTCTGTCATAAACATCCAGTCCAAGTCCTGTTTTTGAAGCTGATGTAAACATCATATCTTGCCACATACGACGTTTATCGTGCATATGATGGGAGTAACTTCCTACAAAGTTGGCACGGTTCTGTTTAAAGTCAAAGCCTGTAAAACTATGAAACTTATGCTGAACAGCGAACATCAAAGGGTTCACTGTCACATGTTCTTCTACAATCTCTTTATATCTAGGGATGCAGTTTTCATCTACAGTAAAAATATGATCAAAAAGTTTTGCACTCTCTATAAACCTCTCAAAATGTATACTGTCTTCTTTGTTCCAAAAGAGAGTTGGTATACCAAGATTTTTTGCATAAGTCACAACCTTTTGAAGTTGCCTATTGTTGCGTTTGGGATAATCCTTATACGAAGCAATCTTGAACTTCCATCTGTTTTTATGACCCTGCCAGGCAGACTCGACAAACAGAAAGTCAGGTTTCCAAAATTTAAGATACAGCCTATAGTTAAGAGGCGTAAGTAAGCGAACCTCAGTTTCAACACTTAGAGCATCATTAGTAAGCTTGTCTGCTATAAGTGCGATTCGCATTGTACCATCCTATCATATGGGGTCAGGTTACCAATATTAATTATTGATCTTTTTCAAAACATGACTGATCGTACCTTGAGTCACGTTTAAAAATGTAGCGATCTGGTTCTGTGAATACCCAAGATCTACAGCTTCTACAATCTTTTCATTGCGAGTTCTTTTGTTCTCACGGTCATGGAACATATCTTTCAAAACACTAAGTGACAACTCTTGACTTTTATAAGAACTGACAACGAGTTTTGAGGCTTTTTTGATCTCTTTGAGTATATCTTCATCATACCAACTTTCAAAGAACTCAACCCTGTCATTGACCTCAAGAAACTGTGTGTACATAATAGAGTTTTTAAGACAATACATAGGTTCTGCTTTATGGACAAAAGCATTATATGAGCTATAAGTATATTGTCCTAAGTCTCTCACAATCTTAGCTTTAAGAGGATTATACTCTATATATTTTATCAATGTATACAAGTAAGCTTCATTAGTCACAAACCAGGATTTAAACCGACCTTGCCAAAGATGACCGACTCTTTTATATTTTTTGTTGAAGTAGGCTGCATACTGCGCGTTAAGTGCGCGCATGAACTTAGAGAGGTTCTCTTGATGTGTCTCTATAAGGAGATGATAATGGTTACTCATCAGGCAGTAACTGTGTACATCCACTTCATACTTGGTACACAGTTGACATAACAAGGTGAGAAATTTATCATAATCATCTTGATCAACAAAAACAAGTCGCTTCTCGACTCCTCTATTGATCACATGATGAAAACCAGCGAGGTCTATACGTGGTAGTCTTGCCATGAAGTGCCTTTGCTTAGATGGCTTATTATATCATGATTAATATTGGTAACCTGACCCTAGGTGTTTTAGATATGATATAATAACCCTATGAATAAAGAAACTATAATTAAAGATATACGCAAACTTAATCATAAATATGAAGAGCAGGGCTTTAAGATAGTCAGTTTATTTGGTTCATATGCTCGTGACTCTTATGACATCTATAGTGACATAGATTTGACATACAAAATTAATCATGACAAGTTTTTTAAAGATGACGCTTTTGCTAAACTTGAAAAAATTGAAGAGATCAAAGAAGAACTTGAACATCTCTTTCATAAAAAAGTAGATCTTATTCCTGCCAATACCACAAATTATTTATTACAAGATACACTACAAAAAGAACAGGCATACGTGTGAAAAACCGCTTACAGCTTGTACTAGACAAGATAGACGATATTGAGTTTTTTATAGCACAAAAAGACGGCTAGATAGTAAAATCTTTGTCTGACCGTATTTTGAGACCTGCCATAAGAATGCAGATCGTTTCTATAGCAGAGCAGTTCAACAAGTTAAAAGATGAAAATGAGTTTGAGTTACTCTCTAAAATCGACAAGCGTGACCTTAAAGGTCTAAATGCTGTACGAAACTTCATTGCGCATGATTATGATAGTGTTGATGATGACATTTTAGAAGTAGTTTTAAGAGTTCATATTCCTAAAATAAAAGAGCAAATTGAAAAGGTTTTAAGCCAAGGGATTTAGGTTAATTATTAATATTGGTAACCTGACCCCTCATCTTTCTATTATGGGTGTTGGTCAAATCGGAGCCATAGTACTTTTACATCTCTTTTTAAAATACCCAGAAGCAAACCAGCGACAGATTACGTCGCTAACAGGTCTCAATCCAGTTTACAGACAATCAGGTTCATCTATCCAGTCCCTTTATAGGA
>WGDB01000019.1 GCA_015493495.1 Helicobacteraceae bacterium
GGCCCCAACAACCATCCCCAAAAGATCAAAGACAAAAAGACCACCAAGGTAGAGAGTCCCAATCCCTGACCCATAAGTCGTGGTTCTATAATAGAACCTATGACAATATTAATAAGCAGATAGATAGTACCTATCTCCAAAGCACCAACCGGGCCTAACTGAACAAAGGCTAAAAGTACCGCAGGAACTGCCGCTAAGATAGAACCGATGTTTGGTATAAAGTTCAACAAAAAGACGATAAAACCCCAAAGTATGGCGTAGTCCAGGCCCATTAAAAACAGAAACCCAGAGATCAGCAGACCCGTTACTAAAGAGACCACAGCTTTAATAGCCATATAGTGTTTGATCTTGGTCAAGACTTCATTTACCTGAACCATAGCGTTATTATGACCCTTGGACAACTCAAGCTTCTTGCTAAAGTGGGTGGATTCTAAAAGCATAAAGGCGATGATCAGCACGATCATAAAGCTATTGGTTAAGATTGAACCCGCCCCTTTTAACACCGTCGCAGAGTATTTAATCAAGGCACTTGGATTAAAAAGAGACCCCAGTTCACCATTGATAATTCCATGTTTTTGCAATATGGCTGTTAAACTATTGAGTTGATGCTCCATCTGTACCTCATACAGTGGTAGATTATCACTAAAACCTTGTACTGACGTACCTATGATAACTCCAGCTATTGAGACAATAATGACCAATCCACTTATAACGGCTAACAGAGCAAATACAGCTGGTATGTTTTTAGAGATCAACCACCCATAAATTGGAGAGATAATAATGGCAATAAAACTGGCTAACAGTACAGGGACAACAATAACTGAAGCCACTTTAAATGCGCCTAGTATAATAATGATAGCGGCTAAGACAAGTACAACATTTCCAGAAGATTTCACTTGTATCATTTTGTTCACTTGTGTTAAGATATAAGCCATTTTAACACAAAGATTTATAAGATGTATAGTGATCATGGAAGTTTGCATAAGGCCGTTACGGGAGATTATGACTTTAGCATCAGTGAGGTTCTCTCGGAGGCGTGGCAAAAAGTCTCAGGGAGTAAACTCAAGATTATTGGAGCATTTTTTGTCTATGCCATCATCGCAACTTTAACCACACAGTTCATATCACTTTTTCTAGATTCTACACCCTACATGGAAGCAGAACAGTATGCAGATGCTTTTATCATCAGCACTCTTGTGGGCTGGTTGGCCTCTCCAGTGACACTGCCGCTTTCTCTTGGTGTCTTGCTACTAGGTTACGCCAGAGCTAATGATGAAGCATTGGCCATAGACACTATTTTTAACTATTATGTCTATGTTTGGAGTTTAGTTTTTGCCTCTCTTTTGATCACACTTTTCACCTATGTCGGTTTTGTACTGCTTCTCATACCCGGTATCTATCTCTCTGTCGCCTACAGCTTTACCCTACCTTTGATCATCGATAAAAAGTTGGGGATTTGGGGTGCTATGGAGGTCTCACGTCAAGCTGTGACCCATGCTTGGTGGACTATTGCCGGTATCAACGGTACACTTTTTGTTATTGTAGTCTTAAGTGCTATACCTATGGGGGTTGGTCTCATATGGACTATTCCCCTGCTTATGATCGCTCAAGGTGTGATGTATCGCAAGATCTTTGGATGGAAGGTTCATGATCCTATTGCCTCGGATCAAGCACCAGAGATGTTATCTACAGATACCGGTGATATTATAGAGTAAAAGTCTATTCGCTAATTAATTCTGTATATCTTTACTGCTGTTGAGATGCTGTAGATAGTTGGCGACGTTCATTAGTGAAAAGGTCACTAGAAAGATCATCATACCCGGAAAGAAACTCACCCACCATGCAATGTCCAAGACCTCTTTACCATTACTCAAGATCGTACCCCAACTCATCTGCGGCGCGACAATACCAAGCCCTAGGTAAGAGAGTCCCGACTCAGCCAAGATGGCACCCCCTACTCCAAAAGTAAAACTCACAAAAAATATAGAGGTCAAAAGGGGCGCATAGTATTTGAGTAAGATCTTGGACTTTGGTACTTTAGCGATGTTCAAGATCTTGATAAAAGGTTGTGAAGTAATAGCAAAGCTTTCTGAACGTATAAGACGTGCTGTTGTCATCCAACCGGTTACAGAGATGATAAGGATAAGCACCCATACAGAAGCGTTAATATAACTCACCAATGCCAAAAGTAAAAAGAATGTAGGGAAAGTCAAAAAGAGATCCACCAAGACAACAAAGGCCTTATCTACCTTACCTCGAAAATACCCAGCCGTAGCACCCAGTATCAAGCCTATAAAAGAGGCCACAAAAGCACTGCCGATACCGATGAGCAAAGAGACCTTTCCACCTTCTATTAGACGGGCCAGGATATCACGTCCTAGTCGATCTGTACCTAAAGGAAAAAGAGAAGATGGGCCGAGCAATATAGCCTCTTTATGAAGTTCAAATGGACTTTGTGTATAGATAAACTGTCCGAAAAAGACAAAGATAAAAAGTAAAAAGAGTGCCATTACACTCAAAAGGGGGAAGCGTCTCACCGTTATGACCTTTATACTCTATCTATAAGCGAAAATACCATAAAAAGTATGCCTCTGCTTAACTGTAAAAGAACTATAGCAGATTTAGATCACCAAACTGTTTATAGTGACTGTAGTTGACATCCGGTAACGTCTACATAACCAAATGGCGCTGCATCTGGAAGATCCGGATACCATTTTATATCGGGATCAATACTAGTGTCTTCGAAGTTGATATTACCTCTTAATACTGCTTTTGGCTCACTCTCTATAACTATAACTATATTTCCTGTTTCAAAATCAACAGAACCATGAAGTTGTGGTTGGTTGAAAGGATTTCTCACGTCATGGATCATTCCTGCTACGTTTCCATCTGCATCTATGTCAAAAATGATCATTCCTAAAAGGTATTCAGCATCAGAAAGTCCCAGTGGGTATCCAAAACCAGTATAACGGTAAACAGCGTTGGGCAAAGCATCTGCCCTGTTCATCTTAAACCCACCCACAGTCACATTACCCTCAACATCATTCACAAAATTACCATCAATAAGGTTATAACTTTTACTGTTACCTGTACCACTGATATATTGACCGACTACTGCTTGCAGTTGTTGTATCTCTGGATTATAATAATATGCAGTGGACTGATTAGAGTTAAAGACAAATTTCTTTTGGTTGATATCCTGTTCTCCACGAATATAGACAATACTTACTGCCGTTCCATTTTCATCTTGTATACTTCCCATCATTAAAACGGGGCCTGTTGCCTGGATCATGGCACCAACAAAACCTACAGATTCATCAGTATTATTAGAGAGCCATGACCCCTCATAGCCGCCACTATATGCACATCTTAGTGTCTTAGAAAAGTGTTGTGTAGCTTCCAAAGCTGTTGGTAAAGGAGAAGGCAACGCTGTTATGGAATCCCCTGTAACACGCTGGATCTCATTAGAAAAAGCTGCTTCATTTAAAGAGAAGTTCATACTGCTTTTCCAAGATTTAGCAGTCATCCGCGTCTCATCATTGATCTGAATACCTATTATACTTGCATTACTGTCTAAAGCCAACAAAAATCGCACGCGGTTATTAACGGAAGGATCTTCTATAACATTAGCGTCAGTAGCCAGTTCACGAGGAGTGGTCACTGCTTCACCTTGAGTACTGCCTATACTCAAAGCACCCACTGTAAAAGTAATATTTTCATGTTGTTGATATTCATAATACCCACCCTTAGCCGTAATGCCCTTGTGGCCACTGGAACGCTCATAATCAAGCCCTTCAACCGCTTCATCTAAGAACTTACCCTTAAAAGTTGGGTTTACATCTTCTAGTGTGTAGTTAGCCTCTCCGCTACCACAACCGGTAAAAGAGTATAAGATCAAGAACATGCTGCAATGTAAAAAATATTGTTTTTTCATAGTTGTTATCCTTTTCTCATCTATTATATTACTATAAATTATACAAATAGGCCTATTGAAATGTATCAAATTTACTTTACTCACAATTCTGATAACAGAAGTGTAACTCATATAGATCACTTAGATTTTTGAGTAAATAATTTGTTTTACCATAATCAAAAATAGATAATATACCATCAAAAAAATAACTACTTTGTCTATGGCATACTATTTTTAGTTAATGATCGCAATATTTAACGTCATTTCATTACATTCACCCTCTGTCTCACACACATTTACTACAAATGGAGAATAATATGAGCTAGGAGACAATCTCTTAGGAACATCGATAGTTAACAGTCCACTTGTACTCAAACTCAATGTTATATTTGGTACAGAATTAGTCGTAATAATATAGCTCAAAGTTTGGCCACTAAATGCAGTAGCATCCAATTGCACTTTATATCTTCTACTGCCTGCAAAAAACAGTGAAGTATCAGAATCAACTTGCAGATGTGTTGTATCTGCTATATTGACATAACTGCTTCTTCCATCATTATCTTCAATCGAAGAGAAAA
>WGDB01000020.1 GCA_015493495.1 Helicobacteraceae bacterium
ATGTGTATAAGAGACAGATTATATATTTTTCTATCTCTTTGGTTTGTGATAGCTTCATTAACACCCTTTATATCTCATTTTTCAGGATTTAAAATAAATTGGGGAACTAATATTTTCATATCCTATATTGGTTACTTTATTCTTGGGTATGTATTAAGTACATCTAACTATAAACAAATAAATAACAGATATTTGTGATTATTATTTGTAATAATAACACTTATTATGACTGCATCAATTTTGTATTACTAATTAGAAATGAATAAATATGAGTTGTCATTTATAAGAACATCTTCCCCTCTTATCATTATTCAAAGTATTGCATTGTTTTTACTTATTAAATTCCATTCAGAAGGTTGGTTAAACAGATTTTCTAGGTTTTTTTATATTGTGGGTAGTATATCACTTGGTATATATATATTACATGTCTTTGCTAGGGATGCATTGAAAAATGGATACTTTGGAGTTAAAGTCACGGCATGGATTGTTCCGTATATTGGTTCATTTGTCAATACAATTGCAATATTTCTAGTTACTTTTTTTATAGTTTATTTAATATCAAAAATTCCTATTTTAAGAAGAACAGTATAAAATAATTACTGTGATGTGTACTTTTATACGCTTAACGGTAGCTATATTTTCTAAAGATCGTTTTCAAAACAAACTTGTCACTATCCATGCTTTAAGTGCAGTGCAATAAGTAGACGATATGAATCTAGAAGATAATCCTTAAATAAACTGTTGACGACCGCTCTTGATTTTCCTTCTTTAGTATTCAAGATTCCCCATTTCCTTGTACCTATGACACCCCACAAAGCGTTATCATATGAGTAAAACAGTATTATTCAAGGATTGAATAGTGGAGCAGACATGACCAATATTATTTTATGTGGTGGCAGTGGAACACGACTGTGGCCTTTGAGCCGTACCCTTATGCCCAAGCAATTTGTCAAACTTTTTGAAGGTGAATCTCTTTTTCAAAAGACGGTAGAGCGTAACCAAAAAGCCTGCGATGCACAGTTCATCGTCTCAAATGCTGAGCAGTACTTCCTTGCTGTTGACCAGATCGATGAGATGCTATTGCAAAACTATAAAGCCAAATACCTACTTGAGCCAGTCGGTCGTAACACGGCACCTGCGATCGCGTTAGCCTGTCTTGCACTTGATCCTGATGAGATTGTTCTTGTGACACCCTCAGACCATCTTATAAAAGATGAGAAAGCCTATCTTGATGCTGTTGAAAAAGCGAAAGTGTTGGCAGCATCAGACAAGCTGGTCACTTTTGGTATTACCCCACAGTACCCGGAAACAGGTTTTGGCTATATCGAAGCTAAAGGTGAAGATGTCCTTTCGTTTAAAGAGAAGCCAAATGCTCAGACAGCACAGTCCTACCTAGATGCAGGAAATTACTACTGGAACAGTGGTATGTTCTGTTTTAAAGCAGGACATTTCTTAAATGAGTTGAAAACGCACTCTCCTGAGATCTATGAAGCTTCATGCACTGCCTATGAAAATGCCAAGAGTGAAGAGATGATCCGAATCTCACATGATGATATGGCAGCCATTCCTGAAGACAGTATTGATTATGCTGTCATGGAAAAGAGTGAAAGCGTCAAGGTAATCCCATCAGACATCTCATGGAGTGATCTCGGAAGCTTCGATGCACTTTATGAAGAGTTACCACAAGATGAAGCTGGCAACGCCTCTTCTACTCAAGGTAACGATCTCATCATTCAAGACTCTAATAACAACCTTGTCATCTCTGAAAAATTGGTAGCGACTATCGATGTTGATGACCTACTTATCATCGACACAGCAGATGCATTGCTTGTCTCTAGAAAAGGAAGCTCTCAAAAGGTCAAAAACGTTGTCAAACAGCTTAAAGAACGTAACTCTGAACTGCCAAATATCCATGTTACAGCACATCGTCCCTGGGGTACCTACACTGTCTTGGATGAAGCCAAGGGCTATAAGGTCAAGCGTATTGTTGTGAAACCGGGAAAACGTCTTTCACTGCAAAAGCACTATCACCGTTCCGAACACTGGATCGTTGTCTCTGGCACAGCAACAGTGACACGTGGAGAAGAGGCGTTCCTTGTACGTGCTAACGAGTCAACCTACATCCCTATGGGTGAACTCCACCGTCTTGAAAATGTTGGTAAGATCCCATTGGTCATGATAGAGGCCCAGGTCGGTGAGTATGTGGGTGAAGACGATATTGTCCGTATCTCTGATGATTATCAGAGAGCTTAAGCATAGTGTTGCGTGTGAAATGCCATGCGCAAAAGCAGATGTGCGAAAGAGGAATAAAGGAAAATAAATGGCAGAACAAAAAGTAGCACTTATCACAGGTATCACAGGGCAAGATGGCTCTTATCTGGCAGAGTTTCTTCTTAAAAAAGGGTATCTTGTTCATGGTATCAAGCGTCGTGCCTCTATGTTTAATACAGACCGTATCGACCACCTTTACCAAGACCCTCAAGTTGAAAACCGTAACCTTATTCTTCACTATGGTGATATGACAGACTCTATGAACCTTACCCGTATCATCCAAGAGACCCATCCTGATGAGATATACAACCTTGCTGCCATGAGCCATGTCGCTGTCTCTTTTGAAACGCCGGAGTATGTCTCCAATGCAGACGGTACGGGAACACTTCGTATCTTGGAAGCCGTACGCTTTTTAGGTCTTACTGAGAAGACCCGTATCTATCAGGCATCCACATCAGAGTTATTTGGAAAGGTACAAGAGGTCCCACAAACAGAGACAACACCTTTTTATCCACGTTCTCCCTACGCTGTTGCGAAGATGTATGCTTACTGGATCACAGTAAACTACCGTGAAGCCTATGATATGTTTGCGTGTAACGGTATCTTGTTCAACCATGAGTCTCCAGTACGTGGTGAGACCTTCGTTACCCGCAAGATTACTCGTGCAGCATCGAAGATCGCCCTTGGTCTTCAAGACAAACTTTTTCTTGGTAACTTAAATGCCAAACGTGACTGGGGTCACGCCAAAGACTACGTTAGAATGATGTGGCTGATCCTACAAGCAGACGAACCAGAAGACTGGGTCATCGCTACAGGTGTCACTACAACAGTACGTGACTTCGTCCGTATGGCTTTTGCTTACGCAGGTATCGAGCTTGAGTTTAAAGGTGAGGGTGTTGGTGAGAAGGCATACGTTGTTAGCTGCTCGCATCCTGACTACCAGGTAGAGATCGGTAAAGAAGTTGTTGGTGTAGACTCACGTTACTTCCGTCCGACAGAAGTCGACCTTCTTATTGGTGATCCGACGAAAGCAGAGACTAAACTTGGATGGAAAAGAGAGCATAAGCTAGAAGACCTTGTCAATGATATGATGCAGTCTGACCTCCACTTTATGACTAAAGATCAGTATCTTAAAGATGGTGGGTATCAGACTATGAATTATTTTGAGTAAATAAAGAGTATTAGTCAACAGATTAAGCCTATATTGGATGATATCTCTAATGCTATAAACACGTAAAATATCTATTTTAGCTGTTGGCAAAAAAGATGCAAAAGGGTACAAATGAATTTAGATGCAAAGATATATGTGGCAGGTCACAGAGGACTTGTCGGCTCAGCTATACTCAACAACCTCAAGGCTAAAGGTTATACCAATATCGTTGGCAAGACCCATGCTGAACTGGACCTTTTGGATCAGCAGGATGTTGCTGCCTTTTTTAAAGAGGAGAGGCCAGAGTATGTCTTTCTTGCGGCAGCGAAGGTAGGTGGTATTATCGCCAACAATACCTATCGTGCTGATTTTATCTATGAGAACCTTCAGATCCAAAACAACATCATCCACCAGAGCTATCTTTATGGTGTCAAAAAACTGATGTTTTTAGGCTCGACCTGTATTTACCCTAAAAATGCACCACAGCCTATGCCCGAAGGGTGTCTGTTGACAGATACACTTGAATACACCAACGAGCCTTACGCCATCGCCAAGATTGCGGGTATCAAGATGTGTGAGAGCTACAACCTTCAGTATGGGACCAACTATATTTCAGTTATGCCAACCAACCTCTATGGTCCCCATGACAACTTCGACTTGGAGAAGTCGCATGTCCTTCCTGCGCTTATCAGAAAAGTACATCTGGGTAAAGCCTTGCAAGAGAAGAACTGGGATGTACTTAGAGAAGATTTTAACAGGCAACCTATTGAAGATGTAGACGGATCATCAACAGAAGAAGAGATCATTGCCATACTGCAAAAGTATGGCGTTAAAAGAGAAGCAAGTATTTCCATAGAGATTTGGGGCAGTGGTAGGCCCCGCCGTGAATTTCTATGGAGTGAGGATATGGCTGACGCCTGTGTCTTCCTCATGGAAAATAGGGACTTTAAAGATGTTGTAAACAATTCAAAGTCAAATATTGAACATTCAAAATTAAGCAATGAGATCCGTAATACCCATATAAATATTGGAACCGGAATTGATGTAAGTATTAAAGAATTAGCATACATGATAAAGGATCTTGTTGGTTTTAACGGTGAACTGTATTTCAACAGTGACAAGC
>WGDB01000021.1 GCA_015493495.1 Helicobacteraceae bacterium
AAGCTTAATGATGGAGCGATTGTTGAAGATTAAAGTAGGGCTCTTTGTATCACTGTTGCTCACATCTACACTTGTTGCGGACTTGGACTACAGCGTGAGTAACACCAACTTTACCATCTCTCAAGGCTCACTTGCGCCTAATGACAACACCCGTTACCTTTACAACTATAACCGCCTACGTCTACAGAGTGACTATACCTATGAAAATTATTTTATGACTTTTATAGGTGATGGGGTCAACTACTTGGGACATGATTACGTCAGTGCTCCTGACTTTACCTACATCACGCAACTCAAAGCGGACACCCCTTTTAAAACACAAACAACTTACTATGATTATGATGAGGGGAGACTCTATGCCAAGCTTTACCGTTTTTATGGTGGGTATGAAGGTGAAGATAACCGCATAGCAGTAGGTCTGCAAAATATCACTATGGGAGTAGGGCGGCTCTGGAATCCTACCAACCTTTTTAATCCAAGAAATACATACGCCTTGGAACCTGATGAGACCTTTGGAGTAGCTGCTATAGCCTATACCAGACACCTCAGTGAGACAGCAGACTTAAGAGTGGTTGCCAGCCAAAAAAAGGACCACTCTTTTAAATATGCCGCTTCACTCAAAGCTTTTTTGGAGTTTGGAGATGTGGGGCTCAATGTGCTCAGTTCTGATGAGACCTTGATGGTGGGGTATGAGCTCGAAGGCAACTTGGCGGAGACAGGAATAGAAGTACGAAGTGAGGGTGCTTACATCAAAAACAGCGCGATCAAGATCTTGCAGGGTGCGCGTACAGAAGAATTTTTCCAGGGTATTGTTGGTGCTGATTATGGTTTTGAAAATGGTGTTACGATCATCGGCGAGGCTTATTACAGCTCTAAAACCTTTGACTACACTACTGTTTTGAGTAATATCAACTCTGAAATAGCCCCAAATATGGTACTTTCTAGCTTTTATCTTGGTACAAGTATCTCTTACGCTTTTAACATATTTTTAGATGGTGCTTTAACCTATATAGAGAGTTTTAACACCTATAACTCGCGTTTTGTCTCACCAACACTGACCTACACACTTAACGACTACAACACTTTTACCCTTGGTGCCATGTTACAAAATGGCCCAACACAAAGCGAATTTGGACAGTTCGAAAACACCTACTACTTCAGATACCAACTGTCGTTTTAAAGCGCCCAATAAACGTCTTCTTTAGTTAGATTTAATATGCATTGGCCTATTATTTACAAAAGACTCTTTTTGAAGTAGTAGTTAAGAAAGGTTTTAATGTCATTAAAAAAGTTTAATCTGTTTTTAGTGTTGATCTCTTTGGGTATTATGGCTGGAATGCACCTCTATTTTGGAACACTTTTAGAGGAGAACATCAACAAAAAAGTTCATAACGATGTCCGCACGGATTCGCTAAAGTTACGCTACAACCTTTTTAATAGCTTTAACACCTTGCAGCAGCGTTTTAATCTCCATGAAGCGCTTAGTCTGGAGAAACTTCATGAGCTTGCAAAACAGATCTCTGTAAACCCAAGTGATGCAGAACTCGTAGAACTCTCTAACGCTATAAACACCAATGTATATGATGGTCATTATGAACTTTATCTTATAGACAGTGACAAGGTCGTAGGTCATAGTACGTCAAAAGCAGATGTAGGGCTTGACTATAAAGAGTACCCTTACTTTTCAGAAGAGCTGGACCAGTTGCGCTCAGGTGGTATTGATTATAAGATTACAGCACCTACTTTTGATGAGTTTGCTTTAGACATAGCACAGTACTATGTGGTGAGTTTAGACAGTGATCGATGGTTGATGATCAGCTTTGTATTGCCTTTTAATGAGTATATGAACTATAAAACTGAACGCTTGCAAGAGATCTTCCCCGCACTTAAAAGCTTAGAACTTTACATCTTGACCTATGACAATGTCCAACTGATCAACGCAGAAGCCAAAACAGACAAAAGTCTGAGTACTTCTATGAAAGAAAAAGCGCAGTATGTCTCTAGTATGATGCAGGATCTGAAGCTGCAAGAGAACGAGTACCGCACAAACATAGAACGTTTGGCAGTGCACTTTACAGAACATCAGATGCAGATGAATGATGTTAAAGATAACAGTTTGGTCTATATGCTGGTGGAGAGCAGTTTGGAAAACACCTCAGATGACTTTATGCTGCTTGCAAAAGCGTCGTTTGATCAAAATGTGTACAGACAAGAGTACACACTGCTAAGCGGTGCGATGTATACCTTTATTTTGTTTGTCTATCTCTTTATGATTCTTGGGTTTATTTTGATGTACAAGCTGCTCATACAGAAGGTCAGTGGTATTGAAAAGCAGATGCATAGTGATGAACCCATAAAGCTAGAGGGCTTTTTGTTTAGTGAGCTTAGCTTCTTTACAGAACGTTACAATGCTTTATTACAACGTTGGAAAGATGAAGTTGCACGTCTTAACAAGAGCACCATGCAAGATGAGTTGACCCAGTGTGCCAACCGCCACTATTTCGATCAGAAGATGGAGGCACAGATCAACCTTTCTAAACGTTACGGGCAGCCTTTTTCACTGATTATGTTTGACATAGACAACTTTAGAAATATTAATGACACTTATGGACACCGTGCAGGGGATGACCTCCTTGTCAGCATGACGGCGGATGTTAAAAAAGAGATTCGTGTAAGTGATGTCCTGTGTCGTATAGGGGGAGAAGAGTTTGCTATCATCTTACCTGAGACAAAAGGTGAAAGTGCCTTGGTCGTAGCTGAGAAGGTACGAAGTGTTGTAGCAAATGCCTCATACATAGAGGGCGAACAAGTGACTATCAGTTTGGGTGTTGAAGAGTTTATGGTGTCACAGGATTTTGACACATTTTACAAGATTGTAGACCGGTGTCTCTATACCTCTAAAAACAGTGGTAAAAACCGTGCCAGCAGCAGTGCCACATGACCCTTCTTAGTGTATAATCCTCTTTAAAAAGAGCCTTCATCAAAACTGCACTTAAGTCTGTTATTCACACCCTGCTTACCTTGATGAAAGAGATGGCTATAGTTTTCTCTATTTACATAGCAGGTGAGCTTTTTGTCATAGGACTTGAGAGTGATTTTCCCGGAAGTGTGGTGGGGATGTTACTGCTTCTCTCTCTGTTGCATCTTGGGTGGGTCAAGGTCGATCATATACGTATGGTCTCTAGCGTATTACTCGCTTATATGCCCCTCTTTTTCATCCCTGCGGGCGTGAGTGTTATGGTGACCTATACATTGATGGATGGGTTTTACTGGCAGATCATTTTAATAACTGTTTTTTCAACCATGATCGTTATGTCAGTAACAGCGCTCAGCGTTCAATACTTGGTACATAGAGAAAGATCATGATAGTGTCTTGGACACATACCCCTGTTTTTGGGTTGGTCTTAACTGCTGTAGTTGGTATATTTGGATTGATCATCAAAAAAAGAGTTGCCTGGAACCTTTTTAATCCTATGCTTTTTAGTATGTTGATCATTATTGCGATCTTACTGGGGTTAGACATTCCTTACACAGAGTACAAGCTTGGTGGAGACTATGTCATGAAGATGCTGGGTCCTATCACGGTAGTACTGGCCGTACCACTTTACCAACATCATGATAAACTTAAAAAGCATGCCTTTGCCATCATCTTTGGTATCACTTTAGGCTCACTCTCTGCCTTGGTCTCAGTCTACCTTTTCTCCCTGATGTCAGGTCTCGACATGACCCTGTTAAAGTCACTGCTGCCACGTTCTGTTACCACACCTATAGGCATCGCTGCATCAGAGATGATAGATGGTCTGGTAGGTCTCACGGTACTCTCCATCGTTATCACAGGAACCTTCGGTGCTATCGTCTCTGACTGGGTTTATAAACTTTTGAAAGTAAAAGACCCCATCGCCAAAGGGGTCGCGCTGGGCACCAGTGCCCATGCCATTGGAACGGGCAGGGCGTTCGAGTATGGTACACTAGAGGGAGCCATGAGCGGCCTCTCCATCGCTATAGCGGGTCTGGCAACCATCTTCTGGCTGCTGCTATTTCAGTTTTTAGGATTTATATGATGAACACAGTAATGTTGGAAAACAGGAGATACACACCCTCAAAAGTGGTTTGTATAGGTCGTAACTACGTCGAACATATCGAAGAGTTGAACAACGAAGTCCCGGAGTCCATGGTGGTCTTCAACAAGCCAAACTCCGCCATCAGCAGCACCTTGCACTACATCAGTGAAGCGTGTCGTTTTGAAAGTGAGATCTGTTTTCTCATCAAAGCAGGGCAGATCTACGGTGTTGGCATAGGTCTCGACCTTACTAAAGCCGACATTCAAAACCACCTCAAGTCCAAGGGCCTGCCGTGGGAGCGTGCCAAAGGGTTTGACAGGTCAGCAGTCCTAAGTGACTTTGTAAAGCTATCAACACCGCTGGAAACGCTTCGTATGACCCTTCACATCAATGAAACGCTCACACAGTTTGCCAACTACGACCTTATGATCTACAAGCCTGCGGTGATGCTAGACGAGATCAAAAGTTTTATGACTCTCGAAGATGGTGACATCATCATGAGCGGCACACCCAAAGGGGTCGGCAACTTCAGTGTGGGTGATCGTTTTGTCGGACGGGTTTACTCAGGGAATGAAATGCTCGTTGAAAAAGAGTGGGTGGTGCAGTAGTTTCCATATTATAAATTGAGCAGGCTGTCACACACTTCCATAATTATATTGGGAGCATTTAGAGACGTATTCATGTATTTATCAAAAGGTTTAACAATCAACAATTCTTCTTTGAACTGTTCAGTATCGAGATTTGTTAATGCTTGATGCAACTCCCTGACATCGTCCACTGTTATCACCTCTAGTTCAAACAAGCGTTTTAAAACATTATCTGCATATTCGATAGCTATGGCTATATCTATAATATCTCTTGTCAAGTTGTCAGTACGACGATAAACGATTTTCTTTGCAATAATATCTTCTATGCTTTCAACATAGACACTTTCACTAAAAAGCTCTTTCGAGTCATCAACAAGGCAACTTCCAGTAAAGTCTTGCGCAACAAGTACATCTATTTTTATATTGTTTTCTCTATGCAGAACACGTATGTGATTAGCAAGATCAATGTACGCACCGCTGTTAAAAGCATTTGTCTCTTCCACCCAATGCTTTGGACTCAAATAGTTCATCAGCTGTACATCTGTTACAAAAAGATCTATATCAAAACTCAAACGATGTTGAAAATAGTAGATCGCTAAAGCAGTACCGCCACCAAAACGAATCTGTGAATTGTCATTGTTGGGAAGATAGGGATAGGCATCTTGTATGAAGCCCTCTAGTGCATTGATCTGGTCTTGATAATGCTCGACGACAAATGATCTGTTTTTAATCATGCTGCTAATACTTTTTCTACTCTTGCCTTGGGAATATGATAATAATCGACAAACTCTTCCAGCTCTGAGGGGAAGGCTTCTCTCTTTATCGTTTTAAGTGCATATTTTTCATAAGGATCAAGATCATCCTTTTTATAAAAAAGGTTTTTGAGTTTGGTCAATGTAAAATGCTTTGACTTGTCGCCTATGGAACAGTTAACGGTTGAAAGTAGCATCAAGGGTTTTTGTTTGGGTTCAGCCTTTGCAATGAGGGCTAAGGCATCATCTTTGGAAATCTGTTTTAATAATTTGGCAAGATTCTCTTTTTTATGCCTAGGCTTACTCCAGTCAAACAATGTGGCAGGAGGAACACCAACGACTTCATAAATCTCTTTAGTTTTCATATAGGTACTCCTTTTTTATAATTATACGATATTCGGATAAATAATACAAATTTATGAGACCAGATGTAGGTAAGAGTGAAGACTACTGCTGTGTATAATGAGGATATATTTTACTGATGCACATCATTAGTGTTATTGAATATGTGTCTATGGCATAAAAATGCTACCATACCTGCATCTAAATACATTAGGTAAAAACTGTGAAGATCATACATTTTTCAGACACACATCTCGGGTTCAACGATTTGGACATTGTAGATAAAGAGGGTGTCAACCAGCGTGAAGCTGACTTTTACAAGGCGTTTGAGGATGTCATCGATGCCATCATAGAGACAAAGCCTGATTATGTCATTCATACAGGCGACATGTTCCACAGAGCCAGTCCTTCCAACAGAGCGATCACGTTTGCACTGACACAGCTAAAACGCATAGAACAGGTGGGCATACCTTTTGTCATCATCGCAGGTAACCACTCTACACCACGCACCTCTACCTCTTCACCCATCTTGCAGGCCCTAAAGACACTTGACAACGTATATCCTGTTTTTGAACAGCATTATAAAAAGGTGGAATTTGACGATGTCATCTTTCATGCCCTGCCGCATGTCAATGACGAACGTATGATCCCCGATGAGTTGGAGCATGTCGAGGCGAACATTGACAGTGGTAAAAAGAACATCCTGATGATGCACTGTTCGGTAGGTGCGCATTACCTCATGCATGAGTTTGGGGAGTGGGTCTTTCCCAAAGAGAAAGAGTACCTGTTTGAGAAGATGGACTATGTGGCACTGGGGCATTGGCACGGTTTTGGTTCAGTCGGAAAACATGACAATGTCTTTTACAGCGGCTCGACGGAGCGCACTAGCAGCAGTGACAAACGTGAGGATAAGGGTTATGTACTTCTTGATCTCGATGAAGAACGCACAGTTAAACTCCATACTATTGCCTTACGCAAGAACCGCAGTTTTACCATCGACACTGAACGATACGAAGAGGAGGTCGCCGAACTTGACCTGAGTGAGATAGACGATGCCCTGGTAGAGGTGGTCTTGACAAATCTTACCACAGCTACTTCTATAGACATTACCAATAGAGAGGTAGCCGAGATCTTTAACACGGCGCTCCATGTCAAAGTAAAGCGGGAGTTTAAAGCGCTGCAAGGCGGTGTAAACCCTGATGACATCGAGTCTATCTCTTTAGAGTCCTATTTTGTCTCGCACATCGTTGAGAGTGTGGAAGGCGAAGCAGAGCAGGAGAGACTGACGGCCAAGGCTAAAGCACTGTTTGCACAGTACGAGGAGGGTGATGATGACACTCTCTAATCTTGAACTGACAAACTATAAAAAGTATGCAAGTTTTAGCCTTGACTTCGAAGAGGGTCTCACGGGGATCATCGGTCGCAACGGAAGCGGCAAGTCGACGATCTTCGATGCGATCATCTTTGCACTATATGGTGAGATGCGGGGGCAAAAAGAGAACCTCAAGTATGCTAAAGCAGGCGAGAAAGAGAATGTTAGTGTTACTTTGGAGTTTGAGATAGATGGTAAGAGTTATAAGGTAGTGAGAGAGCTGAGAGGCAAGTCACAAGTGGCCAAAGCCTATCTCTACCATGATGACGATGTTTTGTTGAGTGAAGGGGTCAAAGAGGTCACTAAGAGTGTCTCCAGGATCGTAGGGATGAGTCGCGATGCCTTTACCCACACGGTCTTCGCTTCACAAAAAGAGTTGACGGCGCTGAGTGGTCTCAAAAATGAGGATCGCAAGAAGATCATCCGCAAACTCCTGGGTCTTGAGAAGATCGACAAGATAGAGTTGGAGATCCGCGCGAAGTTGACGGAGTTGAACCGTGACATCAAGAGTTTTGCTGAGATACTGCTTTCAGATGCAGAGGTAAAAGCGCTCGAAGCGCAGAAGGCGGTTAAGGGTAAAGAGGCAGAGGCTTTGAGTAAAGAGGTAGAAAAGCTTGTCAAGCGTTTTGAGGAGAAGAGTCAAGAGGTAGAGCGTTTGGACAAGGCGCTTAAGGCGCTGCAAAAACTCAAAGATACTTTTGTAAAGCTGGGCAGTGATCTTGACCTGCTGGTAAAGACCCTTGAAAACCAAAAGGCCAACCTGGCAAAAGGCAGAGAGCGACTGCAGGCGCTACAGCTCAAAGCAGCACAGTATGAGCAGGAGAAGCCTCTTATAGAGCAGTATAAGGCACTGGAGAGAACCATAGCCGAGCTGCAAAAACAAAAAGAGCTGTTTCTTAAAAAAGAGGGTCTGGAGAAAGAGCAGGTCGCCCTTAGGTCGCAGTATGAAGATGCCAAAAGAGAGATACAAGAGCTAAAGAAAAAGCTCGAAGTCAAGCCACAGCTTTTAAAAGAGCAGACCGAACAGAACGGACTGTTAACGGCTTCTATGGCAAAGCTAAAAGAGGTAGAGGCTAAAGAGACTACGCTGACAAAAGAGATAGCAGGTTACCAAAGTCTCATCAACGACACCAACCAGAAAGTAGCTCAAATCCAAAACATTGGCAAGGGTTCCAGCTGTCCTACCTGTACCCGACCGCTTCTCGATGAGTATGACAATGTCATCGCTTCTCTACAGGGTTCGATCACAAAGATACACAGTGATGAGATCCTCAAGAGAGAGGCTGAACTTGCCAAGGTGGTAGAAGCTAAGGCAAAAGAACTGGAGCATAAAACGAAACTGGAACAGCGTTTACGGGAGTTGGGAAACACCCTAAGTGTTCTCAGTGCTGACGAGAAGACCCTTGTCAAAAAAGAGGATGAGTTTAAAAACATTACGGCTAAAGGTCTCAGCAACAAAAAAGCGCTCGATACACTCCAAGAGGTGACGTATGATGAACAAACACACGCTGTGGCACTCACAACCAAGGCGCAACTAGAGCCTGAGTATAAAGAGCTTCTTGGTCTGAGTAAGCTCATAGAACAGATCCCGGCACTGGAGCGTGAGTTAAAAGCTGCAGAAGCCACGATAGTTCAGAGTGAGGCAGAGATCGCGAAGCAGCAAAAAGTTATTGCAGAGCACACCTATGATGCCTTGGAGCATGAAAAACAGGTGAAGTTGTATGCTGAGGTGCTTAAGGCTAAAGATGCCTTGGCCAAAGAAGTAGGTGAGTCCAGGGTGGTGTTGCAAAAGGTCAAAGGTGAGATCGCAACGCTCAGTAGTGAACTGACAAGAAATGCAGAGCAGACCAAGCTGCTCCAAACCAAGCTCGACGACAAAAGCGACTATGAGAAACTAAAGCTTTTCATGGGTGAGTTCAAAAACAAGATCAATGCCAAAATAGCCCCACGCATTAGCCAACTTGCGAGTGAGATGTACGCCACCATAACAAAAGGCAAGTACCAACACATAGAGGTCGACAACGCGTTTGACTTCTTCATCTACGACGACGGCACACGCTACAGTATAGAGCGTTTCAGCGGAGGCGAGGTAGACTTAGCCAACTTAGTCCTGCGCATCGCCATCTCCAAGACGCTTGGTGAGCTGAGTGGCAGTGGTGGCGTAGGGTTCTTGGCCTTCGATGAGGTCTTTGGCTCTCAAGACGAAGAACGCCGCTTGGAGATCATGGAAGCCTTCCATACCATCAAAGAGCAGTACCGACAGATATTTCTGATCTCTCATGAGAGTGAGATCAAGGAGATGTTTGAGCGGGTGGTGGAGTTGTGAGGTGAAAAGTATTGAGTTATTGTTATCACCCCTTGTCTTAGCATCAGACAATATTAACACTAACAGCTGTTAAACATCTTTGAGTGTATAAGTAACAAGAGTACTTAATAGTTATTGTTATCACCTGACCCCTTGTCTGGCACGAAGAGGATTTCCCGAATTTAAATCCGAAGTGCAATTTTTATTATAAATCATACCTCAAATAACTTAAGCTGCTAATTCTATTTCGTGAAATACTTCGTAAGGTGTCCTCCAATTTAATGACTTTCTAGGTCTGTGATTAAGCTTGTCTTCTATAATTTG
>WGDB01000022.1 GCA_015493495.1 Helicobacteraceae bacterium
AAGTAACACACTGTTTACCTGCACAGCTGCTTTTGTTTGAGAACTTTGAAACTTTTGTTTAAGCATTTGTATCCACTCTTTATATGTTTTGTCTTTTGCTAGGTTAGTTGTTTTAGATTTCACGAAGCATCTCCATGATCTCAGCACTCAAGGTTTCAAGTTCAGCATCTATCTCTTCTAAGGCTCTAGGAGGTGTGTACTCGTAAAAGTGTCGGTTAAATGGTATCTCATAGCCTACGATACCCACTTCACCATCTTTGGCATCACGCTTCTTCTCGTCTATCCAGGCAAGGGGAACATGAGGTATGACCTCTCTCTCAAAGTAGCTCTGTACGTCTTCACTGAGTGGCACGTTTTCATAGTCCCTCAAGTCGGCATTGGCTTCGAGCTTTCCTTTCGAGTCTTTGCAGAGTTCTGCTTCGTCGTCATGCGCGGCAATATGCTTTTGTATGAGCTTGAACTGTGAAGCTGTCAGCTTTGTATCAAGCTGTTTGTCCAGCTCTTTTTTGAACTCGGTACGACTCATGATCTTGTCGTCACCTATGTTAGCAAGAGCAGTAAGCACTTTCGCTCCAAGTTCCTTGAGCTTCGCAAAGGCTTTATCGTTTTGCAGTACTTCGAGCTTGTCTGCATCATGTGGGTAGAAACTCAGCTGTAAGGGTCTCTCAACGGTAATACGTCTGCACCCGAAGTCTGTTGTCTTGAATATCTTTGAGATCTTCGATGCTTCACACTCTCCGTAGAGTCTTACAATGTCACTTATCTGTGTCTCATCCAAGAACTTACGCTTAGAGCCAAGTGACTTGCGCATGCTGTTACCCATACCCGAAGCATTGATGAGTTGCACTTCTCCTTTTCGATCTGTAGGCTTATTGTTAGAGAGTATCCAGATGTAAGTAGCGATGCCTGTGTTGAAGAACATGTCATTTGGCATAGCAACGATAGCTTCTAAGAGATCGTTTTCCAATACATAACGTCGTATCTCACTCTCACCTGAACCAGCACCACCCGTAAAAAGTGGAGAGCCATTAAGGATGATACCAATACGAGAACCACCCTCGCTTTGCGGTCGCATTTTAGAGATAAGATGCAGTAAGAAGAGCAGAGAGCCATCAGAGACTCTTGGAAGCCCTGGACCAAACCTACCGTTGAAGCCTTGTTCTTTGTACTCTTGGACAACTGTTTTTTGCACCTTCTTCCACTCCACGCCAAAAGGAGGATTAGAGAGCATATAGTCAAACTTGTTGCCTTTGAGTTGATCATCACTGAGTGTATTGCCATGTTTGATGTTCTCCACCGGCTGACCCTTGATCATCATGTCGGCTTTACAGATAGCATACGACTCACCATTAAGCTCTTGACCAAAAGTCACTAAGGTCGCATCAGGGTTGAGTTCATACACATACTCACTACCGCTGGAAAGAAAACCTCCCGTACCGGCTGTCGGATCGTATAGACTTCGAACCACACCACTTTTAGTAAGTACATCATCGTCAGTAGAGAAGAGAAGTGAAGTGGTAAGACGGACAATATCTCTTGGCGTAAAGTGCTCTCCGGCTGTCTCGTTAGATGCCTCGGCAAACTTTCTAATAAGCTCTTCAAAGAGCAGCCCCATCTCATGGTTAGAGGTCGTGTCTGGATGAAGGTCGATATGGGTGAACTTCTCAATGATCAGGTAGAGAAGGTTCGCATCATTGAGCTTGTCTATCTGAGTAGCAAACTCGTACTTCTCAAAGATCTCTCTGGCATTGGGGCTGAAGTCGTTGATGTAGCTCTCTAGGTTCTCTCTGATGTTGTTAGGGTCTGACATCAACTTAGAGAGCGTATACTTCGAGGTGTTATAGAAACTATGCCCAGACTTACGCACCAAAAACTGCTCCATAGGAATACCCAAGGTCTTCCGAGCCTCATTCTCTTTAAGAACATCCTCTCTCGTCGGTTCAAGCACACATTCAAGTCTTCTAAGTAGTGTAAAAGGCAAGATGATCTTTCCATAGTCTGATTGTTTATAATCGCCTCTAAGAAGGTCTGCTGTTGCCCAGATGAGTGCTGAAATAGATTGTTCTGCCATTAGTTTTCTCCTAGAAAGTTACTGTGTATTTTTTTGATTTTGTTCTTTGTCTCTTCAATTGTTGCATAGAGTGTAACCTCATTGTTGAACTGCTGAATAATATGTTCTTGTTCCGAGGTGGATAGTATAGGAACTTTAAACTGTTTAATCTCAGATGTCGCTATCTGGGGCATGGCCACACCGGCAACAAGCTGCTTCAAAAGTGCTTGACCAATGTCTGACTTGAGGTACATATAGAGAACGATAGGGTTGATCTGCGTGTTAGTTGGACGAATAACCTGCATAGCTTGAGAAGCGATGAGTGGTGTGTCTGATTCACCAATGATGGTAACCTTACCGATGGTGCCTTTAGTGCTTAAGATGATGTCATCTTTTTGTAGTACATATGTCTGTAACTTACTCTCTTGAGATCCTATCTTTTTACGCCTTGATGCAGTTGTAGTATAGCCTGCTGCATTTAACTCACCAGGGGAAAGCTCAATGATTTCAACACCTGTCTCTTCATCTTTAAACATTTGTGAGCGACGTATGTCTGCAATCTCATCTAAAGAGAGTACCTCATATGAGGTAAGTGCTTGTTCAAGGGCTTGTGCTTCTTTAGAAACCACATAACGATCGATAGAGAATGCATAATTATTATCTGCTATTTCATCATTAGTCACCAGTGATGAAATGTCTTCAATACTTTCTCTTCGGGAGAAGATACTAATGATCTCATCCAAATCTTTAAAAGTAATCTGGCGTTTACCTTTTTGGACAAAGTGATCTTGATTTAAGTTGATAAACTGGACGTTTTTATCTTCTTTGTGGAAGTTCAAAACCAAAAGTGTTGTTTCTATGGAGGTATGAGGGTGAAGGTGTGGCGGTAGTTGTAGTACCGCTTCAATGAGGTTGCTATTAACCAAATGTTTTCTCATTGCAAATTCTGTGCTGGCTCTGTAGTTAAACCCTACAGGCATGAGTACAATGGCCTTCCCTTCGGTCTGAGCCAAAATATGTTCTAAGTGAGCTACGTCTTGACTTCCTTTGCCGTTAAACACTTTAAAACGATTATAGATATCGTTGGTATAATAGTTGTTTGCACCACGTATGTTGAAGGGTGGAAATGAAAGAGTGCATTTAAATTGACGAAGTAAGTGCTTTGCTTGAGTGTTGATAAACATAGGCTCATTTAGGGGGTCTGAATGTTTATACTCTATAGGGAGATGATCGATGATCTTCATAGCTTCAACTAAAAACTCATCACCAAGAGACTCTGCGTAAACAGGTTTGCCTGTAAAGTAAGTAAAGCTCATGTCCATATTAAAAGGAGCATATATCTCATCGCAACTGTCATCCAAAAGCTTTACCCCAAGTTCTGAGACTTGTAGTGCAATAGCCTGACGTTGGCGGGTATCTAACTTATTTAACAAAAGACCTATATCACTCAATGGCTCACTTGAAGAGACTTCATTAAACAGCGTTGCTAAGGTGGTATCGTCCATTTTATTTCGAGCATGCCCAAAAGGTAAAAAGAGATCAAATATTTTATGATCAAGCGATAGCTCTTCTAAAGTCTCTATAAACCTTTCAACAGTTATCTCACTGTTGTAAAATGCTGTGAAGGTGAGCGAACTACTGGTAATCTTCTTTTCTCTCGATAGTGTCTTCCATGCATCCAGTAGAATTATAAGACGAATAGCATCTTCTTGTAAAAGAGATTTACGAAGAGTGTCCATGAGGTTGCGTAGTAATGTATCTTTCATACAACTTTCCTTTTTTGTTTGGCTCTTACTAAATATTGTAACAGTATAGACTAACTTGTTTCTAAATGTCAAGTAGTTTGAGCCAAACAATACATATTGTTTACTGATTTTATTAATAAGGTAGTTTTCTTGTACCTGTTGTACAAAGCATCAGAATATACCCAATACTACGTCCATAAAGAACAATAAATTACGTAATACAAAATAAGGGGGGGGCAACCTCTTTAATATCAGTTAAACTTTTTGCAACACTCTCAGAAATACTTTTAAATCTTCATAATCAGTATCTATCTTTTTAGCAAAACTTTTTCTTATTCTCTCATCTGCATTAAATAATCTAAATAGACTATCTAGCTTGTTTTCATCTTCACATAGTTTATCTTCCATTTCAGCTATATAACTCTTATCTGTTATATGCTCTTTATAGCTATCTAAAAGTAAATTTCCTATGTAGTTTAAATCTTTCATTTATTTTGTCCTTTATTGATTTTATGATTGTAACCATAGTCGTCTTATAGTCTTAAATAACTTCTATGACATTTAAAGGAATTTATTCTCTTGAATTATAATTAGTTTGATTATGTACTATTGAAATTTATTGAAAAATAAAGCACCCAACAATATGCTAAATATGAGTATAATAATTCAAAATATAGGTATATAATGTAGTTGATGCTTTTGACTTTGATATTCAAAAATCAACACTTATAAGAGCAAATATTTCAGGTGATAATACGGGGTAAAAATGGAATTTATGAGCATTGAAAACAGTCGTTCTATAGGCAATATATCGTAATGAGCACTTTTAAAGACACCAGCCACTTTTTATTATACTGCGCTAAAAAGCATCTATTTTTTAAGGCTCTGTTTGAGAGTAGCGGACGACAGATGCATGTTGACTCGACACTTGGGTTTATTACTAGAGATGAACTCGATGAGATGATATCGCTTGATATAGTGGACTTGTTTCATGATGTAGTGCTACTCAACGACCCAATGGTCGAGGTCTTTGAGACTTATCTCACCGAAGGCCGAGATACTGAGCTTTATGATTATCGGGCTCTTTTCAAAAAAATGGAAAACTCCATCGTACTTTACCGAAAGGACAGAGAAAATGGGCTCAACTATGAGCGACACCTACGAACCATCAACTCCCAATTACGGAAGATGCCAAGAAACCTACGTGCTGCACTTGAGTCTATTCAGTATAGAATCGAGTTTGTCTATAAAGGTGCGTTAACTTCAGAACAAAAACGAGAAGAGCTGACGCTGCATCGAGAGAGTCTCGATCAAATCGATAGTGTGATGACTTTTATAAAAACAGAACTAAGAAAACAGGCACGTTTTTTCTCCGAGGTACAAGACAGCTTTATAATTCATCAGTATCATCGTCTGCAGGAATACATGTGGACCGCGTATGACACACTGATAGGAACGATAGAGACAGTCTTTGACTATATTCAGAAAATTGAAGATGACAGACGCTTTTATGAACATATCGTAATGCTCAAAGAGCTCAGAGACAGCAGCGAGATACTAGATAAGACCAATCTGTACGACTTAACATCTGAATCCAAAGGCATTCTTGCCCGTGGCTTTACCCAAGTAGAGAAGCGTAGCAGCCAGATGAAACTTGACATAGACTATGCTAGTGACGATGAGTTTGTCGCGTATGTCATAAACTCCCACACAGAACACGACTCGAATGATGTCGTCGTCGATAAAGCGGAACCCATTGAGGCTTATTATCTTGATGGAGAAGAAGAGACGGTTGTCGATTACAGCGGTATTCTGTTTGAGTACCTTGAGGACGCTGACAATAACGACAAAGCATTTTTAGAGTATCTGGCCCAGCGAGAGCCGGAGCTTAATGACGAAGCGCTATTAAGTGCCTATATGGGCACGATCATCGCCAACAGAGATGAGCTATCACTAAATGAAGGCCAATTCGAACGTATCGGAGCATACGACTGCATCCGAGTGACACCAAGGGAGTACGGAACATGACTATAGATATGACGACAATGCCTAAAGAGACTAAAGATATTTTTGACACACTGAGAGGTGGAAACTTCATCATAGACGATCATCCTGAAAGCTATCAGCGAAGACTCTATGCTATCTGTGACGTACACTACAGTAAGCTCTTTGCCTATTTCGAGATATTGGGATACTCCCTGACAGCAGGTGACGGGTATTTTGTGTTTACGACAGAGCTTGTAGAGCAGACAAAAGTGAACAGGATGAATCAACTGCTCACTTTGATAGACCTTGTATATCTTTTTAGAGGCTCTTTTGGAAACTTTGATGTGGGTTGGAGCGGTTCACCTTCAGAACTTGAGTTGGCACTCAAGAACGATGTTGTCAAGATGGAGCGCCTTGAGAGACTGCGGGGCATAAGCGGAAGTACAATCAATGAGATGTGTGAAAGTGCTTTTAAGCGTTTGCAGAAGTTTGGTTGCATGATCAAGATAGATGAAAAGCTTGACATCTATAAGCTTGTCTCTCCCTACAACTATGTAAAAGAGTATATGATCTCGATACAACGCATCAGTGATGCAGAGGCAAGTACAGAGGAGATGTCATAATGGCCAGCCAGCTTGAAAAGATCAGCTACTTCAATACAGGACGTTTTCCATTTGCAGAGATAAGTGTTAACGGCAATACGATGGTGACAGGAACGAATGGTGTCGGCAAGACAACGACGATGCAGTCCATACTCTTCTTCTACGGTGCCAACAAGTCAGCTCAAATGGGTATCTCTCGCAGAAAAGGTCAGGATACATGGATGCGGTACAGCTATCCTCACATCAACTCCTACGTTGTCTACGAGTACAGTGGTCACAGTGGCAATGTCGCTGTCATCACCTACGCACACTCCAACAAGATCGTATACCGATTTGTGACTACAGACAGTGACTTCGATATCAAAGAGATAGTCATGGACGGTAATATGATAAGAGAACCGAAGGTGCTTCTACGTACTTTGACGCTTGCCGGTTATCCACCAAGTGAACAGATAGACAAACCCGAACAGTACAGAAAAGTGCTGTACGGTGATATTGATAAACGTAAAGACAAGGCACTGGAGGCTTTCTCAGGCTACGCGTTTATGAAGGCTAAAGGGGAGTACAAACTCATTCCAGAGGTGATTTCAGGAATATTTTTGAGCCCTACTGTTGACGCAGGGGCTATTGAACGTGCCATTGCGACTGGAGTGGAGGCCGTAACGCTCGATGTCACGCATATTGCGTCTCAGATGTCACTAGCAAGAGAGAAGTACAGCACGATTTTAGTCTATGAAAACAATCAAAAGCTTATCAATGAGATCTCATCAAGTGTCAAACAGCACCAGACGCTAGAACAGCAGGCACTTGCTAAATAGCGTCAGGCAAAGGCAAATTATGCTCATTACGAGGCAATATTGCCACAACAGCGCCCTCTTCTTGAGAAGCTTCTTGAGGAGAACAACGCTTTTTACGAACAAAGTGAAAGTACAGAGGCAAGATTACGTGGGGGCCGTGATGATGCGCTGGCCGAGAAAAGGCTGACAGAGAGCGAACTTACAAAGGCGCAGACGCTTAGAGAGAAGTGGGCAGACAAAAAGATGCCGCAAAAGATGATTGAGGTGGACAAGATCGATGAATATCAGGCCGAACTCTCTTCGCAAGAGCAAGCCTACTCAGAACTGCTGGGTGATCAAAAAGATGTGGCGGTAGTCTATGACAAGCGGATCGCCGGTGTCAAACAGCAGAAGCATGAACGTTTACAAGCACTATCCACAGATGTTGAGAAAAAGCGTGATGCCCTTGAAGAAGAGATCCTAAAAGTCGAAGAGCAGCGCGACAAAGAGATCAGTAACAAGACCCAACAGATCAAGATCGAGCTCAAAGAGCAGGAGAAAGTTGTCGAAGATGCTCGCGCCGCTGTAAAAGACAGAAGTGAGGCCTATTACCAAATACTACATGTTAACCCTCATACTCAGCAAAGCATGCGATTGGTCAAAGAGCTCAAAGGATTTATGAGTGAGAAAGAGAGAGACGAAGGGCTTCTCAAGCATCTTAAGCAATCTCTTGAAAGTAACAGCTCTTCGATAGAACAGTATGAGGAGAACAAGGCGCGTATTCAGGAAGAGGCTATAAAGCGTTTCGAGATCGAACGCCAAGAGCACGATAGACGGATTAAAGAGTACGAGGCGATACGTAACGTCAGTGAGAAATCGCTGCTTAGCTTCATCAGAAGAGAGGTTCCCGTCAAAGAGGAGCTGTTTACAGCGATATTAAAAGATGAAGTCCTACTCGACACTACACTCTCGCCTGAGATAGAGGGTGATGGAGATTCTGTATATGGAATCAGCGTCGATACCTCACAGCTAAAACGTTCCGAGTATACTCAAGAGGCCATTAATGAAAAGATAGACCGTCAGAAGAGTGCTATCCATCTCCTTAACCAGAAGATCGAAAAAGAGACTGAGGAGAAGATCAAACCCATTCAGACCAAGATAAAAGAGCGCTCCAAACAAGGTCACTCGATGAGAGAGAAGATCGATGGACTGGAACAGGCACTTTTACTGGTCAATGGAGGCATCATAAAGTTGCAGGCGCAGTATGCAAAAGCTCTAGAGGAAGATAGTGTTAAGTGGTCGAAGTCCAAAGCAGATGCCCATGCTCAAAAAGAGGCTGCTGTAGAAGCTGAAAATGAAGCGTATAAACAGCAACAGGCGCTAAACGAAGCACAGGCAAACATCAGTGAGACAATAAGATCGGCATATGCTCAACGTGTCGGTGCACTCAAAAAGGATAAAAAAGCCGAGCGTGCGCGTGAAGAGACCGAAAAGCTAAGAATAGAGACGGAAACTGATGCTCAAATCAAAGAGATAGAAAAACAAAAAAGTATCGCGCTTGAACAAGGTGGTGTGAGTAAAGAGCAGCTGGAAAAACTCTCTGAGCAGATCAAGGGGTTAAATAAGATACTTACTGCGGCAAAAGGCTATATGAAAGACGTTGCTGTCTGGCAAAACGATAAGCCTCTTATAGACAGTATCTCTCTTCTGGAACAACAACTGGTTGAAAAGAGTGAGCGTTTCATTCAGAGTGAACAGCTTCTAAAGGCCAAGCTAACTGAACTTGAAGCAGAGAGAAAAAGAAGAGACGATGAGTTTGAAAAGCAGCAATCATTAGTCGATACGGCAGAGAACGAGATTAAAGAGTATGATACGTTTGCCAACCAAGACATCTTCGTTCGACTCTCAAGGATACTCAAGCAAAACGAGGAGATGGTATCACCAGACATGAGTGAAATCATGGTCAGACTGAAAAGCGATATTCACATCACCTACAATGAGCTTATGAAAAAAGAAGAAGCAGTACGCGATATGATGCAAAAGTTTGTTTCAAAGCTGGGTACTAGAGAGAACATTTACTTTGCATACGATGACACCTCTCTTGAGAGCACAATAAGGTCTGCGAAAGATCTCCGCGCTTATATGAACGACGGAAGGCTTCAGGAACAAAAAGAGTTGGTTGCCAGGGAGATAAAATATGTCTTGATGAACACAGCTGAAAGACACAGACAGCTTAGTGATGCCACTGTCCATGTAGAAAAGCTGGTCAGAGCAATCGACAAGGTACTTAAAAGCGCTATCGCCAACGTCCCGGTCTTGCAGGACATAGGCATTCGTTACAGCAAGAGTGAGCATAAGGTGCTGGCTGACCTGACAACGCTCTCTGAAATCGATATCCCTATTGGTGATGCGAGATCTCTCTTCGCTGGCACCGGAGGAGACAAAGAGACCTATGAAAAGATACTCAAGGTCTTTGCAGACATTGATGACACCATTATAAACGAAGGGGTAAAGGAGCTGAATATCTCGGATGCTTTTGATGTTGAGTTTAAGGTGGTAGAAAATGGTAACGATACAGGATGGGTGCGAAACAGAGGTGGTATTGGCTCTACTGGTACCGCAATTATCATCAAGACACTGACCTATATTGCATTACTCAACACTATCTTGGCGAAGACACGAAAGGACAGTGATATTGCAGTTCATATCCTGCTGGATGAGATCGGTACGCTTGACACCAGAAACACAAGAGAGATCATAAAATTTGCCAACGATAATGGAGTCAATGTCTTTAATGCTGCACCTGATGTCAAAGCACCAGATATGTATAACGCGATCTATAACTACAGGCTCTATAAGACAAAATCCAAGATCATCAAAGTGGCGGTCAGGAGATGACGATAGGTCACAAAGACACGCTTCTCCTACTGGCGATCTCGGATGGAGAAGAGGTCACTTATAGCAAGTTCTCCAAAAGTGGAAAACTACTTATCGACAAAATGAGTGAATATGGCATAGTAGAAAAGCTTCCGCTCAGAAAGAACTCTTTTGCCATCTTGCTTCACAGCATCGATGCGATGGAAAGGTACCTAACACAGCATTGCGCGATAGATGACCTGCAGGCTTATTGTAGAGCACTTGAGTTGGAAGATCCGACCAGGGCTGAACTGACCAAACTTGGTGTCGGTTCTAAGCTAAGAAGTACTGCTCCCAAGACAGGTTTCCATATTAACAGTCCAGATGGCATCACTGTCTATATAGACGACAACCCAGTTACACTTGAACTGCCGGACAGATGCGCACTGTTCGTCCATCGCGATGCCGAGCTACGAATTGATGAGGATGTGCTGATAGTGGGTGTGGAAAACTTCGAGAACATGACCTATGTCCATTTACATGAGCAGATAGGTGGTCACGATACCAAGCGAGTATTTATTGAGCGTAGCCCTACTCTTCAGCAGTGGATCGAAAAGGTACCGAACAAATATCTTCATTTTGGAGATATAGATCTTGCTGGTATCAATATCTTTTTAGCGGAGTATCTCCCAAGAGTAGGCAATAGGGGGTCTTTTTTCATTCCCACTACTATTGAAGATGATATTAAGAGCGGTGATGCAGAACTTTTTAAAAAGCAATACAATCGATATAAAAATATTGATACGGATATTTCAGAACTAAAGAAGTTGATCGCTTTGATCAAAAGTGAAGGAAGGGTGATAGAACAAGAATATTATATTCATTTAAAGTGTCGATAGATTGATGTGTAGGACCCGTTGAGAAGCTAGACAGTTATTATCTGAGAAGTACTATTACTTATACAGATAATTATTACTCTGATGTGTCAACATAAATCAGTTCATCCAACTTATTAGGTGTTATTACATTAAGTCCTAATATATTCCATTGAAACTTAATCTGTTTAAGTTTGTAGTATTGTGAAAAATCACTATCATATTCATCCACAAGTCACAAAATACAAAGGGGTTAGTTCACAACCTACGTATATTGAAGATCATTTTTTAGTAACTCTCCGTATACAAGGTGCTGTTTTATTTCGTATTTTTGTAATATTAGAGGTTTTGGATTATTTTTTGCCCACTAAATATACTGTATTGTAATAACTTCATGCCACCAACCATCATTTTAACAAGTAGAATATTCTCTACTTGTAATATACTTGTTTCTGAACAAAGAATAAAAAGGTATGATAATGGCTTATAAGCGCAATTCAAATTGGAACGAAATTAATGAAATGAAATGTTTATTGATTTACAAAAAACTTGAAGATCAAAGATTTTCAAATGTAAAACAAATGGAATATTGCCGAGATATGGCAAAAGAAGTAAGTTTAAAAGCTGGAAGTATAAGCGCAAAGGTTAGCAATTATAAGTCTGTTGCTGGCATTAATAATCATTCAAATGCTTCAAACAATACTAAAGAGATATACAAAAGATATAAGAATATTTCTATTGATGACTTGATAAACATAATTAATAAAAAATGTATTAGTAGTTAATTTTAAAAATGAGGCTAAAATTAATTATACGGGTTAATGGCAGCTTTGTCTAAATATACTCTTAAAATAAAATAGTAACTGGAGGTAAAAGATGAATAGTTCGGAATGTACTATATGTCAAGGTAAGGGAAAAATCATATGTGACCAATGTCATGGAATAGGTACTAAACCGATGCCTTTTTTAGGAGTTTTTCAATCTACTGTTATGTGTGAGACATGTTTTGGTACTGGATATATTGAATGTAATGACTGTCAAGGAAGTGGTATTGAGAAAGATTCAGATAAAGATACTTCTGAGTCAACTCAACTAACTACTTTTGAAGAACGACTAGAAGAGTATTATGAACCCTTAAATCTATTACCTACTTTTGAAGAACGAGTTAAAGAGCACATTGAAGAAAATGATGATGAAAAAATAAATATTTTACGATTAATATCTGCAGACTTTGAATTACAACAATGGATATTGGATATAGATAAAAGTAATCGAGATTATTATGTAATAATTAGTAAGATTAGAAAAGAACAAGAACTTCCTAAAGATATGGGTTTTATGAGTTATATAATTGATAACTTATCTATTGAACTTTACAAAAGAGGTATGCAAAAAGAATCAAGAGAAATTTTTGAATTGAAACTATTAAACCCTAGATTAAATGAAGATTTAACACCTAGTGGGTATACAATGGGAGAATGCGTACAAGATGAGTTTAATAGATGGACTAGAATTATTAAAAATGATTTTAAACGTTCAATAGGTGATGCACAAAAAATATTTAAGATTATTGGATGGTTACAATTTGATGGCTACTATAATAAGAAGTATAATGGCCTGAAAATCTAGGCCAAAAAGTCATCCTGATTTATTTCCTCTAAATGATAAAATCATCCTAAGAGAAATAGAGATAAATATGACAAGAAAAAAAGTCGGGACTGTAAAAAATTCTGTGTCAATTAGATAAAATTGAATACAGAAGGAATTACAGATGAAGATAGAACTAGACGTAGATCACTTAGCAGAGCAGATCAAAGCAGGAAAAAGCTTAACAGGTAAAGATGGTGCATTAAGTGCCTTAGTCA
>WGDB01000023.1 GCA_015493495.1 Helicobacteraceae bacterium
ACACTTTTGTAGCTGCTAAAAAGTTCATGTTTCAGGCACTCCTCAAGTTGCTCTTTTGAAACACCCATAAGGTAGAGACTCTGTTCCACATCAAAACGGATCTCGCCATTACCAAACTTGACCGCCGCATCGGCAGCTTCAAGGAGACTGCTTCCTTTAAAGATACCAGAAGGAACCACCACATGGAGTGCAAAAGTGCCATCACGCAGTTCTACTTTACCATGGTCAGGGTCACTAAAATCCATCTGCGTCAAGGTCTCACCTGCTGTTGCAAAATCAATACCCGCTTTTTGTCTGATGCTTTGTGACATTTCAGCTATACCCACATCTTGGATCAAGAAAAAGAGTCTGTTTTTATTGCGGTTGTCTCGATAACCATAATCTCTGAAAAGCTCGATCAGGGCTTGGTACATTGCCATCACTTCATCTTCATCTTTCAAAAAGATATCAGCATTTTTAGCGATCTGCCCTACTTTACCACCTAAAAAGAGGTTATAACCATACACACCTTCTTTCTGTGCCAACACAAAGCAACAATCCTGTCCAAATGCGTTAGAACGGTTGACAAGCGAGCCTGTGATACCCGTGTTGAACTTACGAGGCAAGACACTGATCCACTCATGATTTTGTAAAAACTTTGCCTGCATCTTTTCAAGAAGTGGTTGAGACGGTAAGAGAACATCTTTACTCATGGCATCTAAAGGATCGTTCAAAATATTACGGAAGTTGTCCACACCGGTTTGGTAAGAAGAGATACCCACAGCATCCATACGTCTGAATATCTCTGGGACATCTTCTATATTGATGTAACGAAATTCGATCTGCATACGAGTAGTAATGTCTATATAGTCTTGTCCAAAGTCACGTGCGATCTCACCAAGGACGATCGCCTGATCATGGCTTAGATGTCCACCAGGAACGCGGACACGGATCATAAACTGTTTTGGCGTCTGTGGACGGTCAAATAAACCAAAACACTTTAAAAAGTAAGAGAGGTCTTCTGCAGGAATGGCATCATAACCCTCTTTGGCATAGGTCTCTAACTGTTCAAAAGCCTCTTTAGGTGTTTTTAGGACCTTGACCTTCTCTATCTTGTTAACCTTGGCGCTGCGTTTCTCAAAAGCTTCTTGTAGTAAAACCATAATCTCTCCAAAAAGGTATTATTACCTTTTATAGTATAAGTGATGAGATTCTACCCCACTTTGTTGATATTTAGCTTGATTTTCTGCTTAAAAAACAGTCAGGACAAAATAATATATAGACATTTATAATAATTCATGTAAAAATCATTTACTTTTTATGTTAGAATAGTATCATTACAGGGTACATAACACGCTGTTTATAATGTACAAAAATTTATTTTATACTGTTGATTGGAGTATCAAAGTACTCTTAACAGTAGAAAAGAGAGTCTATCTTGCGTATTACTTTTTTGATTTTACTACTGAATTCCTTGCTCTTTACACAGGTAGTATCTGCTGCCAATGAAGATGTCAAACTGAAGAGTGCACTCCTTAAAGCTATAAAAACTCACGATACGGAGATGGTCAAAGCCATCTCTTCCGGTGGCTATGAGGTTATTGATAGAGATGATGTACTTCAAGAACGTATTTATAACTATCTTGAAGCTGAGAGAGAGCGTGAAATCGCAGCGAAGCAGAAGGCCAAGGCAGAAGCTGAAGCTAAAAGACGTGCGGCTGAAAAAGCTAAATTAGATGCAGAAGCAGCTCAGAAAGCGGCAGTAGAAAAAGCAAAAATGGATGCTATCGCTAAAGAAAAAGCTGCTGCAAGTGCAGCTGCTGCTGCCGTAGTAGCAAAGAAAGCTGCTGCAGACAAAAAAAGAAGAGCTACTATAGCTGCTAAAGAACGTGCTAAAAAAGCTGCCGCAGCCAAAGAAAAAGCAAAAAAAGAGGCTGCCGCTAAAGAGAAAGCCCGTCAAAAAGCTGCTGCAGACAAAAAAAGAAGAGACGTATCTAAAGCTAAAAAAGTAAAAGAAGAGAGAGCACGCAAGGCAAAAGCAGCTGCACAAAAGCGTAAAGCTGATGCCGCAAAGAAAAAAGTAGTTGCTAAGAAGAAACCCGTTGCAAAAGCTAAGCCAAAAGCAAAAGTTAAAATCAAACCAGCACCTAAAAAAGTAAATAGCCCTAAAGCAATAGTACCTAAAGCTGCACCAGTTGTAAAAGCTGCCGTTGTTGTACCTGTTGCGGCGACTGCTGCTGTTGCTGTCTCACCTAAGGTAGTAAATGATTCGGAGTTGGTAGGGACATGGAAGCAGATCAGCAGTGAAAAGGCAATTACTTTTGCCATTAAAGGTTCTACTGAATTTACTTTAGAACAGGTAGAAGATGAGGGAACACTAACCATTTCCGGAACATGGAAAAGTAAAGAAAACATCCTAATGCTTAGTATTAAAAAAGTGCAACGTGACGTCCACACCAGAGAAACAGATATACACCGTATATATAAAGTAGACAGACTATCCAAACACCGTTTGGTTCTCCGAGACAAACGTAACCGCATTGCTTACGACTTAAAAAGATAAACAACTTACACCTATGTAGGAAAATATCATATTTTCCTATAAGCTCTGACACTAAAACTGATCCACAACAATATTAATAATAAATATATATTACATCCAATGCTTCCCCTATATCTACACATTGACGATAAAATATCGTATAAAACCAAAAAAAAAATCATCATTTCATTTACTTTTGATTTACATCAAGAAGTCAGGTTATAAAAAGGAATAAACTCTATTCAGCCTAAAATAGTATTGCAATAAGGAGTGAAAATGATAGACCCATCTGTTATCAGACCAGAAATCGCTTTAGATGATTTTTTACCTATATTTCTCTCTTCAGCACTTGCAATGCTATTTGGGGGATTTTATGTTGGTATATATACAGCGGTTAAAGTTAAGATGTTAAAGAGTTGGGCGATGCCTATCGCTTATCTTTTTTGGTTTTTGACGGCCTACTCTCTGTATATTATGGGAAGCTTGATGCATGTTGGTGAGTTCACAGCTAAGGCATTGATAGTCTCTATGATCGGGTACTTGTTACTCCCTCATGCGGTCTATCATATGCAGCATCAAGTTCATGAAGAAAATGAACATTAAGGTAGTGAAAACTATGTTAATACACTTAGGAGGATACAGTGGCTAATAAATCTGTATGGAGTGACAATCGTTTCTGGCAACGCACAGCAACGTGGGTAACAGGTTTTGCAGCAGTACTTTTGATCTGGTTGACGTTTGATACGTCTGCACAGATCTCAATGGGTACTGATGAAGACCTAAAACAAGGTGTAACTAAAAGGGTTCCAGGACCTACAGTTATCAACTACAAGATCGAGTATCTTATGGACGCTAAGCGTGGTCATGAGGTTCCGGTTATTGGTGGTAAAAATGCAGAAGGAAGATCAGCATTTCAAGAAAAAGAGAAATTCTTTGGACGTGATGACTGGACAGAAGAAGAAGCAGGTGCCCTACTACACTTAGGTAAGTTAGGTTCACAGGCTAAAAACTGTATGAACTGTCACACATTGCTTGGAAACGGTGCTTACTATGCTCCTGACCTTACTAAAGCATGGTTAGATCCAGCTTGGGGACCAGAGGGTTCACTACAGGCGATGACAGGTAAAAACACAAAAGAAGAAGCGATGGCAGAGTTTTTACAGCATCCATCACAGTATCCTACTCATGAGCGCATGATGCCAAACCTTGGTATTACTGCAGATGAAGCTAAGGGTCTTGTTGCATTCTTGAAACATATGTCATCTATCGATACAAATGGTTTCCCAAGAAACTTTGGAAAAATTCAAGGAGCAGTTCATGGCAAGTAATACATTAAATGAATCAAAGCAGTTAGCAACATGGTACTTTACCTTTGCGTTTATCCTCTTTGGTGCACAATTACTATTTGGTCTGGTAGCAGCAACTCAGTTTGTTATGCCAGGTTTTCTTTTTGAGATCTTAGATTTCTCTGTCGCAAGAACACTACACATCAACGCGCTTGTTGTTTGGATGGTCTTTGCAATGTTTGGTTCTGTCTACTGGTTACTACCAGATGAGACAGGTATCAACACTATTGGTATCAAGATGGGTAAACTACTTTACTGGGTATTTGTTGCCGCTATCGCCGTAGTTGTACTTGTATACATCTTCGTTCAAGTTGGGCCGGCAGATCAAACAACTATCTGGTTCATTATGGAAGGTCGCGAGTATATCGAAGCACCACGTTGGGCTGACATCGGTATCGTTGTTGTTGCTCTTGGTTTTGTTGCCAACCTTTTCCTTACAGGTATGAAGGGCAAGCAGACAGGTATCGTTACTGTTCTTATGGCTGACATGATCGCCTTTGCAGGTCTCTACCTTGCGGGTATGTTCTTTACAGACAACATCTCTGTAGATCAGTACTGGTGGTGGTGGGTAATTCACCTATGGGTTGAAGCAACTTGGGAAGTATTTGTTGGCGCGATCGCAGCTTATGGTCTTATCACTATGATCGGTGCACACCGTAAAGTGGTTGAGATGTGGCTATGGATCGAAGTTGCCATGTTATTTGGTTCTGGAATCCTTGGTATGGGTCACCACTACTTCTGGATCGGTACACCTGAATACTGGTGGGAGATCGGTGCATTATTTTCAGCACTAGAGCCTATTCCATTAGTAGCGATGTTTGTACACGTTCTTTACGACTGGGGTAAAACTCAGGGTGCAGAGGAAGAAGCAGGAAATCCAGCATCTGTTATAAACAACAAGCCGGCATTTACATGGTTTGTTCTTAATGCATTTGGTAACTTCCTTGGTGCTGGTATCTGGGGATTCTTCCACACATTGCCACAAGTCAACCTGTATACTCACGGTACACAGTTTACTTCAGCACACGGTCACCTTGCGTTCTTTGGAGCTTATGCAACCATCCTTATTGGTATGATGTATATCGCCGTTCAAGGTAAGAACAACATTAAAGTACTTAAAAATACGAAGTCGTCTATCTGGGCTGTATCTATGATCGCCGGTGGTGTTATGGGTATGACTGTAGCATTGACGATTGCAGGTTATGTTCAAGTTCTTGTCTCACGTGCTCAAATGGGTGCGACATGGGCAGGTTACTTTGATGGCCAAGAAGGTATGTGGTTTGCACAAGGTATGGATTGGAGACTTATTATGGGTCTTGTTACCTTCCTAGGTTTTGCTCTACTTGCAAAAGATCTATTGACTACGGGTAAAAACCCAGTACACGAAAGATAAGGAGAACAGTTATGTTTGAACCATTTACAGACGTTATCCCGAGTTTCTTCGGGTGGCTTAACCAGGGTCCGTTGACCCTAACGATCTTTCTTCACACTGTGATCATCCTTCCGATGATCTGGATTTATTACCAAGAGAAGAAACGTTTAGAAAACGAAGGTTAAGACCTTCTTTGGTGTAGTTTTCCTACACCAAGACCATAGACTAAGGTCTATCTCGACAGTGTATCATGACGATACATTGTGATGGATAGACCTTCGGTCTAGTGTAGACATAAATTACTATTTATTCATAGGTTTATGTTCTTTAAATGGGTTTTTACCCATTGATCTCAAAGGAGAAGAGATGAAATTAAATAAAGTAATTACTTCTGTAGCTGCTATGGCAGTCATATCAACAGGTCTTTTTGCAGGTACTTCTAACATGGATGTTGAGAAGATGTTTGAAAAAGAGTGTCAAGGTTGTCACGGACCAAACCATGAAGGTGGTGTTGGTGCTGACCTTCGTCCTGCAAAATTGGACAAAAAGAATGCTTATACCCTGGCTGAAGTGATCTTGAATGGTCGTCCGGGTACGGCTATGCCTCCATTTGTTGAAAAGATGAATCAGGCTGATGCACAGAAAATGGTTGATTATCTCCAGCACTTCAAGGGCAAGAAGATAGAGGTCTTGACTATGGAAGCAGTCACAAATGGTTGGAAAAAGCTTAACGATAGAGCTGAACTGTTAAAAAAATATCCTACTGCAGTTGATGTGAAAAATGTTACCGATATCTGTTTCGTTACAGAACGTGATGCGGAACGTGTGACATTCGTCGATGGTACTACAGGTAAGATCCTTTCTCGTCACCCAGCAGGATTTGCTGTTCACGTTACCGTGACCAACAAACGTCAGCCACGTTATGCATACTCTATCTCACGATCTGGTCTTGTGACCATGTTTGACCTTGCATCTAAAGGACAACAGAAAATTGCTGAAGTTCAAGTTGGTTCTGACTCACGTGGTCTAGCAGTTTCTCCAGATGGTAAATACCTTATGGCCGGAAACTATGTACCAGGTGGTGCAATCTTGATGGATGCTATGACACTTGAGCCGCTTAAAGTCTATCCTACATCGAGTGTTATCGACATGGACGGAAATATCGGTTCATCTCGTGTAGCAGGTATCTATGATACACCATACGGACCATACATCGCTTTTGCTCTTAAAGATGCGGGACACGTTTACATCGTAGACTACTCAAAAGAAGGTTTCCCTATCGTTGGAGACATTCCTAACATTGGTAAGATCCTTCATGATGGTTTCGAAAATGAAGGTAAAGAGATCGGTCGTTACCTCATGCAGGCATCACAGGGTAGCGATGTTATGGGTGTCGTCGACTTCAAGACCAAATCTCTTGTTGCCAAAGTCTACACAGGCCCAGGTTCCAAGCCACACCCAGGTCAGGGTTCATCTTGGTACAACGATCGTTACGGACAGCTTTATGCAACCAACAGTATGAACGTCGGTGATGTTGTTATCTGGGACAGTAACTGGGATGTTGTTGCCCATGTTAGAACAGCTGGTGGGGGTCTCTTTGTAGGTACAAGTGAGCATACACCATATATCTGGTCTGACAACGTACTTGGCGGTCCTGCAAACTGGAACAAGATCTATCTTATCAACAAGCAGACGCTTGAGACAGACAGAATTCTGGCTGTCGGTACCAAGCAAGGTACAATTACAGATCCTGTAACACACAAGGTACTCTACAAGTGGAGTGTACCAACTGTCAAAGACAAAAATGGAAAAGTTGTCGTACCTCGTATCTTGCATGCTGAACCTGCGAACCATGGTCACTGGACAATGGTCTCTGAGTGGAATGCCGGACGTATCGGTATCTACGAAGCGAAAACTGGTAAGTTTGTGAAGTATATCACGGGTCTAACAACTCCAACATTTACGTACTCTATCGAGCACAGACAAACTATCCCTGGTGCATAAGCACCACTCTTGCTAAAGGAGGCAACTCCTTTAGCACCTACACTTTTTCTACACTTCAAAAACTTTTAATATTATCAAAATACTCAACTTATTTAAGCAACGGCGTTGTCATCGGCATCACCAGGTTGATAGCTTTAGGGACGATCTCAAAACGTATATGACGACTGCTGTAGGGTTCACCATCAAGGTTTGTTGGCATCTGCTCTTTTGTCTCACACTCCAACCATGGGGTTTTAAAGTACTTCACAAAAGAACCCTCACTTCCAAGATGCGCCAGTTCCAAAAGAACTTGAGGTATATCGCTCAACTGAAAATCCTGGATAAAGATGACATCCAAAAGTCCATCATCAAGATAGGCATGAGGCGCAAGTACTTGTCCTCCGCCTGCCTGACGTCCATTACAGACAGCTGCCACCACAGAAGCACCCTCTACTTCAACATGTTCTGTCCAGATCTTGCCATGATAAGGTACAAAGTGAACCGCTTTCAAAACACCCGTGATTGTATACGCACCACCTCCCAAAAAGTTTTTGAGTTCTGTCGGTGTGTTGGCCGTAACCTCAGCTCCAAATCCGGCAGTGGCCACATTGATAAAATAGCGGTCATTCGCTTGAACGGCATCTATGGCATGTGTCTCACCTTTGATAGCCAACTCTAAAGCTTCTAATGGCTCTTTGGGGATATGACAAGAAGTCGCAAGATCATTGGCGGTACCCAAAGGCAGGATCGCGAGTTCAGGACGTACGGGCTCCGGTATGTTGAGTAAAGCATTTACGATCTCATTGACCGTCCCGTCACCACCTCCGACAATAAGACGTTTCACGTCATCAACGACAGCCTCTTGAACAAAACGTGCTACATCGCCATATTCGTAAGTGACACGGACCTCGAGCGCATTACCTTCACTGCGTATGGTCTCCACAGCTTCACGTATCTCGGGTAGGTGTGCTTTTTTTCCATTGAGTATCAATCGCATCATATTCCTTTAATTACTATCTGTATTATGCTACAACATTGTAAATCCTATCTTATTATTACACCACTTCTAAACACTAATCAAAATAAAGATAACGAAAATGAAATATGGGCACCTCTATAAACCCTAGCTATCCTCAGAGGGAAGAAAAAGAGATGAGATCGTGCAAAAGCTTTTTTGAGTCATAGCGGAAGCTATGGCGATGAAAAGTTTTGTTCGAGATCGCTCTTTTTATCCCTCCCTTCGGGCACAAGAGAGGAGCCCACACTCTGCGTTGCCCTTTCTCGCCTTAGCTATGGCTAGGGCTTCAAAAGGTCGCCTTGATTGTGAACTCCTCTCTA
>WGDB01000024.1 GCA_015493495.1 Helicobacteraceae bacterium
ATACTGAACTCCAGCATCGTCTCATCCAGAGTGTCTGTGTAAAAGAGCATGATAACAAAGACTAAAAGATGAAAAAGGGCATAGTCGGCATAGCTCTTGTCACGGTTAAAGAGGTAATGAGCGAAGTTATAGACGACGATCATCCCAAAGGCACCAAAAAAGAGTAGATTAAGAGGATCGGTTGCAATAGACTGTGCCGCCTGAAGGTTAAGTGAAAGGACGATTAACGTCAGGACTGTTTTGAACATGTTATTTCCTTATGAGCACCCGGATTTTATCCAAGTGTCGATTAGGGCACCTCTTTTTTGCCTTCTGAGGAGAGTTAGTGTTATAAAGATGCCCTGAAAAAGCATAATAAAATAAAAAGATGACAAAAGATGTCACAGCTTTAAAACATTCACAGTAAAATGCCATTATGAATATTTTGATCGTAGAAGATGACTTCCTTATTACTGTACAGATCACTGAGTGTCTTGAACGTCTTGGTCATAAGGTCGTGGGCAGTTTTACCAATGGCCATGATGCCTTAGAGTCACTCAAGGTGCAGAGACCCGACCTGGCCTTTATGGATATCGAACTTGAAGGGGCGATGGATGGCTTACAGTGTGCCGGAGTTCTCAAAAACAAGTATGATGTCGCTTCCATCTTTGTCACCTCTCATTACGAGAGCGACACCCTTGGTGCTTCTATGGATGTCGCCCCGCTTAACTTCCTGCCCAAGCCCTTTGAGGACAGTAACATCGAAGCGGCCATCACCCTCGCCGAGGCAGCACTGAAAAAGAAACAACCACAAGTTGCTGCCAGCTCTGACACTGCCTCCCTCGGCAGCTTCACCTTCAACTTCACCCACAACACGCTCAAAGACGATGGCGCACTTGTCTCCCTGAGCAACAAAGAGACAGCGCTTATCACACTGCTTTTCAAGAACCTCAGCAACACTGTCAGCAAAGAGATGATCCTCACTGAAGTTTATGATGGGAGTGCCTCTGATGACTCTCTCAGACGCCTTGTCAGCAGAACCCGGGACAAGCTGCCTACTCTGTTGATTACCGCCTCACCAAAAAACGGCTACTACCTGCATACCATAGACTAAAGAGTGTTTCTAAATACCAAAGAGCTCTTCCATCTTCTCCTCGGTCCTCTTTTTGGCCTCCGAGATCCCTTTGAGTTCTTCAAAGAAGTGTTGATCCTGCTCTAAAGTCAGAAAGTGGTTTCGGCGTTCTTTGGTCTTGACATGTTCGATGATCACCTTCTTGTACCCGGTAGAACGCTTGAAGATCCAGTCCTTTTCCAGAACATCGGCATGGATCTTCTGCCACCGTTTCTGCGCCGTCACCTGACGCTGCGGTGTCAAAAAGAGCGGCAAGGCTCTGGCTTTGCGGCCATGATGCAGAAAGTCAAAAGGCTTCAGCGTGTTTTCCATGTGGTCGGCATAACTGTAGTTGTGGATGATGTTGGCCAACAGCTCTTCTGTTCCTTCTTCATCCAGACGGGTTTTGAGCTGGTTGATGTTCTGCATCGCGGCGATAAGTTCCACCTTCATCTCCCGAAAGAGATCGACATAAGGAAGGTTCTTTTTCGAGACCGTACGCTGAAACTCATCGACCATCAACGTGATCGGTGTCTCATTCTCACGTACCAACAGACGCTGATAGAGGATGTTCATCACTGCTGTCAACAGTTTTTTGTCAAAAGCATCACTGCGCAGGACCACTACCTGTGAAGATTCCAACAGCGTCTTGAGGTCTGTCTCACCCTCAAGCTCCTCTTTGGCGAAAAGCGCGACCAGCCCTCTAAGGGAGAAAAGGACACCGCCATTTCCAGATGCCGGAGAGCTGGTGTCGATCTCTTCATAAAAATGGGTCAGTTCATCTTCAAGCAGAGCAAGTCGCATCCTGAACTCCCTTATCAACCCCACACTCTTTTCATCAAGTGCGCCCTCTTCATACCACTCCATCAATAGCTCATCACTCAGACCCTCAGTGTAGGTACTTATATATGAGGTGAAAACCTCCAGACTCTCTTTCGAGCGGCTAATTTTGTTAAAACTTACCGCATTTAAAGAGTAGCCCCTAAAAAATTGTTTCACATCACGCGTCAACTCGGCAAGATCGATCGTCAGACTGACAGCGTCATAGATACGCCCGGCCAAAGCGATCGCCGCCGAGGTCCAGAGGTCGTTTTTATCCTCATCCAGCAGTGCTTCGAGCGTGTCCAGAAAGAGTGAACGCGACACCCCGGCGAACATGTTGATCTTGGTACCCCAGGGGACACCTACCTCAACTACATCTTTCAAACGCCCGGCATCATGTGCCAGCACCTTCACCTGAGAGTGAAGCGAACCCTTAAAATCAACGATAAGCATGCCGTGACCGCGTTCAAGACGTTCTTTGATGTTGGGCAGGATGAACGAGGTCGTCTTGCCGCATCCCGTCTCGCCTACACAGAGGGCATGCCTAAAGTCAACCGGCACTATAGGTGTGGTCTCGGGTATTTGGGTTTTGATGAATCCTGTCATGGTCACTCCTTGTTTATGTGTCAAAGAGTATAAAATGGCTTTGTGACATTGGCTGTCACAGTGGCAGATAGATCATAAAGCCAACTCACTGCTGCAAACACCAGCTTGATCATAACCAGAAAATTACTATATGAAACATCCTGCGAACTGTCTAATTTTTAACCATAACTTATAGAAAACTGTTACTTCTTCTTCGTTATACTTCATGCAATCAAAACTAATCAGGAGATTACACATGGGAAAATTTGTTACTACTACAGAAGACTTCTTCAAGTATTGTGAAGAGAACGATGTTCAATTCGTAGACTTTAGATTTACAGACATTAAAGGTGCATGGCACCATATCAGTTACAGAATGAGCGCTGTAACTGCTGGTCAACTAGAGAACGGTCTTCCGTTTGATGGTTCTTCTATCGAAGCTTGGCAGCCGATTAACGAGTCAGATATGCTTTTGACTCCAGATGTAGGTAGTGCTTTCTTAGACCCATTTACTGCTGATCCGACCATCATCGTTTTCTGTGATGTTTATGACATCTACAAAAACCAAGGTTATGAGCGTTGTCCACGTTCTATCGCTAAAGCGGCACTAAAGCACGCTGAGTCTATCGGTATTGCTGACGCTGCTTACTTTGGTCCTGAAAATGAATTTTTCATGTTTGACTCTGTGACTTTTGTTGACAATATCAACGAAGTAGGTTTCAAAGTAGACACTGAAGAGGGTGAGTGGAACTCAAACAACCCATACCCAGACATGTACAACACAGGTCACCGTCCAGGAACTAAGGGTGGGTACTTCCCAGTAGCACCTACAGACTCTGCTGTTGATATCCGTGCTGAGATGATGATTGTTCTTGAGCAGGTTGGTCTTGAAGTTGTTCTTGGTCACCACGAAGTAGCACAAGGCCAACATGAGATCGGTATTGTTTACTCTGACATCATCGGTGCAGCTGACAACGTTCAGAAGTACAAGTATGTTATCAAGATGATCGCACATCTTAACGGTAAGACTGCAACATTTATGCCTAAACCAATGTTTGGTGATAACGGTAATGGTATGCACGTACACCAGTCACTTTGGAAAGATGGTAAAAACCTTTTCTACAAAGAAGGAAACTACGGTAACCTTTCTGACATGGCGATCAACTACGCTGGTGGTATCTTTAAGCACGCTGCGGCAGTGTCTGCATTTACTAACCCGTCAACAAACTCTTACAAGAGACTACTACCAGGTTTTGAGGCTCCAAGCATCCTAACTTACTCTGCTAAGAACCGTTCAGCTGCATGTCGTATCCCTTACGGTGCTGGCGAAGGTGCTACACGTCTTGAAATGCGTTTCCCTGACTCTTCTTCTTGTCCTTACCTTGCATTTGCCGTAATGATGATGGCAGGTCTTGATGGTATTAAAGATAAGGAAGTTCCAGTTGGTCCAATGGACGAAGATCTTTTCGAACTTTCTCTTGATGAGATCCGTGAAAAGAACATCCCTCAAATGCCTCACACGCTACGTGAAGCAATTGAAGGTCTTATCGGTGATAACGACTTCCTTAAGCCTGTGTTTACAGATGAGTTCATCAATGCCTACCAAGCGTATAGATTTGAGCGTGATGTATGGCCAGATGAAGGTCGTCCAACTGGTTACGAGTTCAAAACTACGTACCAGTGCTAATTCCACAAGATTAACTTCTATGATGCCTTCGGGCGTCATTTTCACATAACACAGTATTTTCTGTAACATTCTTTTCAAACTGCCCAATATCAGGCTTACTTTATCCAAACCGTGTTATAACAATGAATAATAAATTGAGCGTGATATGTTCAATATGCAGGGATAATACAGCGTGACTAAAGAGAAAACAAAAGAGCTTCTTACTACTGTTATCAATCTCAGCAACAAGTCACACCCCGACCTACACCAAAATGTCCTCCTACTCTCTAAACACTACATGCAAGATGTCCGTTTTAGAGCCATGCTCGTTGAACAAAACTCGCGATACAATGAAAAGCTTCAACGTCAAGAAAAAGAGCTCGCTCGATACAAATATGAGCTCACCAAGTTAGTCAAAGAAGAGACTGAAGCCCATCTGAAAAATGAAAAGATGCTTCAACAACAGGCGAAGATGGCAGCTATGGGCGAGATGATGGACGCTGTTGCACACCAGTGGAAACAGCCTCTTAATGCACTAAGTATGTTTGGTCAACTTTTACAAATGGATTTTGATGAGGGTATTGTCGACAAACTTTACATCGATAATATGCTTAAAGATACGGATGAACAGATCCAACACATGATTACCACTCTCAACGAGTTTAGAACCTTTTTCCGTCCAGACAAAGAGCCGGAGCCTTTTGGACTCAAACGCTGTATCCAGACTGTGATGCTGCTTATGAAGGACGAATTACTTAGAAATCAGATAGAGGTTTCCATAGAGAGTGAAAAAGAGATCATCATCACCGGCATAGAGAACGAGTTCAAACACCTTATCTTAAATATCATCGCCAACTCCAAAGATGCCTTTAATGAACGTGAACGCAAACAACGCAATATCTACATCCGTTTTTTTCAAGAAGATGGTAATGTCATCCTTCAGATGGAAGACAATGCAGGAGGTATCCCTGACGACATCATCAAAGATATCTTCAAGCCCAATATCACTTCCAAAGAGGACGGCACAGGGATTGGTCTCTACATGAGTGCTCAGATCGCCCAAAAGCTCAACGGTCAACTCTATGTCGCTAACACCGAACGTGGTGCTGAGTTCACCTTAGAAGTCCACCCCTGCTGTAATTGAACTACCTCGCCCATCTCTACTTCGCGGAACCTACTCCAGAGTCTTTAGTCGGCAATCTCTTACCCGACTTTACTAAAAACATCCACACTCAAAACTACTCAGAGGCTATTTTAACAGGCGTCAGTCTACACCGATTTATTGACCAGTATACCGATGCCCATCCTATTGTAAAAAAGAGTAAAAAAAGGATATCATCTCATCGAAGACGATTTTCCGGAATCTTGGTTGACATCTTTTATGACCATTTTTTGGCTATACATTGGCAACAGTACCAACCACAGACACTGCTTGAAAGCACACAGTTTTTTTATGCGCAACTTTCCAAGGTAGAGAGTGAACTCCCGCCAAGACTCTCAGAAGCTATTGCCCGTATGCCTGAAATAGACCTTCTTTACAACTATCGCACCCTTAAAGGTATTGGACATGCTGTTGACAGAGTCTCCCAGCGCATTCGTTTTAAAAACAATCTTCATGGCGGGATTATAGAGTTGCAAGAGAACTTCGATACATTAGAGTCTGACTTTCATTGCTTCTTTTCAGACTTACAAAAAGCAGTAGCCGTTTATAAATGTCCTTCCTCATGCAGTGTTTCGCAAAGTTTATAACCATACTCAATAATCTGATCTGCACGATCAAACTCCAGTGTCCCACATAGATTACGCGGCACGATAATCTCTACATCGGGAGGATAGGTTGCCAGCTTCATACGCGCTATCGTCCCTTGCATTGAGTCAAAAGAGTTGTCTGCTACCTGATAAACACCATATTTTAGTGATAAAGAGTCTGGTATGGCAATCTCAGAAAAATACTCACTTATTTTACTGCTCATACTGTCATCTTTAGGGGGTTCCGGCAGAGAGAGATCTGTGTCTACTTTACCGCCAAGATTAACAGCGATCGTCATCTCAGTACTGTCATGAAAAGTGGGTGCGATAGGTACGGGATTTAAAACACCCCCATCTACCAAGTACCTCCCTTTATAAAGATAAGGTGTAAAGAATAGTGGTAGAGAGATAGAGGCACGTATGGCTTTTAACAAAGAACCTTTGTTAATCCACACCTCTTTCTCCTCCTGAATATCTGAAGCCACCGCTGTAAATTTAATAGGTAGATCTTCTATATTGGGATCACCTACCAACTCCTTCATCTTTTTCATCAACACCACACCTGAGACCAAACCACCCCTGCCTTTAAAATCCAAAAGCTTTATCATACCAAGCCGGTCAAGTTCTCGCAAAAAGGTAACGTAGTTGTCAAGTTTTCCGGTAGCATAAAAACCACCAATAAGTGCGCCCATTGAACACCCGGAAATCGACTCTATTTTATAATTATTTTCTTCTAACCATTTGATGATACCTATATGGGCCATACCCCGTGCACCACCACTGCCTAAAACTAATGAAATTCTCTTTTTATGCATCACATATCCCCTTAATAATTGACCTGCTGCTTACAGATTTTAATTAATCATATTTATCTTACCTAAATTCGCATCGCACTTTGTTATAATTGCGCACCTAATAATCTTTAGCAGGAGTATTAGAATATTTCGGGACACATAAGTGTGCCCTATAAAAAGGAACTATGATGAGTACAATCCAACATGGAAAATACCGTCCTTACCCTCAAGTTGATCTGCCAGATAGACAATGGCCATCCAATGTAATCGAAAAAGCACCGATCTGGTGTAGTGTTGACCTTCGCGATGGTAACCAGGCACTGATTACACCGATGAACCTTGAGCAAAAACTTGAACTCTTCAACCTCCTGCTAAAACTCGGATTTAAAAACATCGAAGTGGGATTTCCTTCTGCTTCACAGGTAGAGTTTGACTTCTTACGTAAGTTGGTTGATGACAACCTTATCCCTGATGATGTTACGATCCAGATCTTAGTCCAGGCACGTGAGCATCTTATCAAGCGCTCTTTTGAGGCCTTAGAAGGGGTCAAGTCTGCCATTGTGCATTTATACAACTCGACTTCTGTTGCACAGCGCAAGATCGTTTTTAAAAAAGAGAAACAAGAGATCATCGACTTGGCACTTAATGGTGTCGACTTGGTCAAAAAGTACGAAGCAGACCATGAAGGCAAAATCGCTTTAGAGTACTCTCCTGAGTCTTTTACCGGAACCGAACTGGAATTTGCTGCAGAGATCTGTAATGCAGTGACCGCACGTTGGGGCATTGCTGATAACAGAAAGGTGGTCATCAACCTACCAGCAACGGTAGAGATGGCTACACCCAATGTCTATGCAGACCAGATAGAGTGGATGAGCCGACATCTCGACAACCGTGAAAATGTCTTGATCTCGACGCACACCCATAATGACAGAGGAACTTCTGTAGCAGCAACTGAACTTGCTCTGCTTGCAGGGGCAGACCGTGTAGAAGGAACACTCCTAAGCAATGGCGAACGTACCGGTAATGTTGACATCATCACATTGGCCTTGAACATGTATACACAGGGTATTGATACAGGTCTTGACTTTAGTGACATCAACACTGTTTTGGATGTGGTTGAACGCTGTACCGATATGAAAACCCATGAGCGTCACCCTTATGTCGGAGAGTTGGTCTACACTGCATTTTCAGGTTCACACCAAGATGCTATTAACAAAGGACTTGCGTACCAACGTGCTAAAGCAGAGCCATTTTGGGAGGTTCCGTATCTTCCCATTGATCCTGAAGATGTAGGGCGTTCATACGAGAGTATTATTCGTATTAATTCTCAGTCGGGTAAAGGTGGTGTCGCTTATATTCTGGATGACAGTTTTGGCTATCACTTGCCTAAAAAGATGCATCCTGAGATTGGGAAGATCGTTCAAAAAGAGACAGAGACACTGGCGCGTGAGTTAAGCAACCAGGAGATCTTGGAGATCTTTGAAAAAACATACTTTACACCCCCAACACATTTGGAGTTTATCTCTCGTAAAGCAGAGACAAGAGGTGATGTTGTCTGGTGTGAGCTAGAGTACCTCTATAACGGCAAAAAAGTGCTTGCTCAGAGTGAAGGAAACGGTCCTATCGATGCTTGTCGTAAAGCACTATTAAAAGACTATCCTAATCAGTTTGTACTCAGCTCATACTCAGAGCACTCTTGTGGTGAAAAATCTTCTGCAACAGCAGTCGCATATATAGAGATAGAGACAGAGAGCGGAGACTCTTATTTTGGAGTTGGTAAGGATAGTGACATAACACTGGCCTCCATTAAAGCCCTCTTCAGCGCGATAAACCGCGCCTTTAAAAAGTAAAGCCTACAGTGACTTCGGGGTAACTCGAGCTTTTGTCACTATTCATATAAAGATAATATCTGCACCAGCTTTTTAAAACCATTTTTAAAAAAGCAACTCTTCGTCCGCTTCAGCTTTTACTTCAACGCGCGGAGGTTTTGAGATGTCTGTAAAGTACTCTTTTTTGTTCCCCTCAACCATTACCTCAATGACACCCTCAGGCATCTCAAACTTACGAGGCATCTGCGGATAGATCTTGATCAGCTGTTTATAATAATTACCAAAAGAGGGTGCCGCTGTCCAACCGCCCTGTTCTCTACGCCACAGTGGGGAGTTATCATCATTACCAAACCATACTATGGTCTCAATAGATGGCGAGTAGCCTACAAACCATGTATCTATAGAGTCATTGGTCGTTCCCGTTTTACCGGCCAATTCTATACCCCACACTTTTGCTCGTGCACCTGTTCCACGCTTGACGATGTCGCGTAGGATCGTGGTCATTAAAAAGGCCTGACGTTCTTCAGTCACACGCTTACTCACTTGTGCCGGATGCTCCCACACCGTATCACCATTTTGATCCACGTAATTAATAAGACGCAGATCACTCATCATGCCTCCGTTAGCAAAAGCACTAAAGTAACTTGCAAATTTTTCAGGTGTTAATGTAATACTTCCAAGAGAGAGTGACAGGTCACTTGGAAGATTCTCCATACCATACTGCTGACGCAAACGACTTTTGATAGTGTTGATACCAATATCTGTTACCAGATTAATAGTCGCAAGGTTGCGAGAGTGTATCAGTGCTTCACGAAGGGTGATCAGCCCTTTAAAATCGTTTTCATAGTTTTTAGGTTTCCAACGACGTGTCTCGTTAGAGTCTTTGTCCTGATCACTCTCAAAGTCATAGGTTCTAGCAATGTCCACAAGTTTAGAGACAGGAGAGAGTCCAAAGTCGAGTGCCACCTGATATAAAAAAGGTTTAAATGCAGAACCGGGTTGACGATTTGCCTGAGTGGCACGGTTAAATGAACTCTTTTTATAGTTCACACCCCCTATCATCGCACGTATCTCACCTGCTTTAGGGTCTACTGAGACCAAGGCACCGTTAAACTTGGTAAGATTTTGGTCTGCATAAGGTACATAATCTTTGATCTTTTTGTCTATAGCACGCTTATTTTCAGCTTCCAGGCGTATTTTGGCTTGCTCGTAGCCATACTCCATTGCCTTGCGGGCAGCATCTTGCATCTTAAGATCGATCGTTGTATAGACCTTGTAGCCTCCTGTCTTAAAGTCAGGAAAGTCACTCTTGAGACGTCGGACCACTTCATCAACAATATATGGTGCTTTGTTTTGTGTCAATGTCTCATTATAGACAACAGGTTTTTCTGCCAATGCCTTTTCATATGCCTCTTTATCAATCCAATTGAGCGCATAAAGACGTTCAACCACACGGTTTGCTCGGCCTAAAGAGATATCATAGTTTTTAGTTGGTGCATAGTAACTTGGTGCCTTAGGCAGTCCAACCAAGATCGCCATCTCTTTAAGTGTCAAGTCCTTTAACTCTTTATGAAAATACCCATCAGCTGCTGTCTTGACACCATAATAGTTATGGCCCAGATAGATCTCATTAAAATAACGCTCAAGGATCTCAACCTTACTCAGTTCTGCCTCGATCTTATAAGAGAGTATAAGCTCTTTGATCTTTCTTGAGATCTTCTTTTCACGTGTTAAAAGGGTGTTCTTTACCAACTGTTGGGTCAATGTACTGGCACCCTCGACCATCGCCATCGCTTTGATATCTTTGATGACAGCACGCATGATCGCATCATAATTGATCCCGCCATGTTCAAAAAATGAAGTGTCTTCAATAGCTAGAAGGGCCTCTACCATTTTAGGTGGGATCTCATCAAATGAGGCATAAAAGCGGTGACGTCCCTCAAAAACATTAGCGATTTTGTCCCCATTGACATCATAAATACGTGAAGAGACTTTAGGATGATAATCTGTTGTCAACTTTTTGGTGTCATACGTCAGGTTCATCGCAATTGAACCAATATAGACTATCGGCCCAAAAATCACTAATAGCAGTACCAGGACTAGGAGTGGTTTTTTCCAACCTCTCTTTTTTTTTGGTGTTGGTGCATCGATCTTCAGACCGCTCTCTCTACTGTTTTTTTTATCTAAAATCTCTTCTATGTTCATTTTCTAAATTCCCTGTTTGCAAAACTTGCTTCTATTAATGTTTTTGTATAGTTACTTTTAGGTTGATCTAAGACCTCGGCCATTATGCCTGCTTCTTGAACCTTACCCTCTTTGATGACACAGATCTCATCACACAGTGCTGCCGCAGAGTGCATATCATGGGTCACAAATAGAATTTTAAAACCCTCACGCTTTTGTAATCTTTTTAACAGTTCGATGATGACCACTCTGGTCTTTGGATCTAAAGCTGTGGTAGGTTCATCCAGCATCAAAAGCTTGGGATCACCACTTAAAGCAATAGCGATCACCACACGCTGCAGTTGACCGCCAGAAAGTTCGGGTGGAAAACGCTCTAAAAGAACAAGGTCCAACTCCACACTCTCACAAAGGGCCTGTACCTTCTCTTTAGAGACAAAAAACTGATCTTTGATCCTGGTCAGTGGAGAGAGTGCTGTAAATGGATTCTGTGGCACAAAAGCGACACTTTTACCCCGCTTAAGTGTAAAATCAGCCTCTAACTCCAGAACACTCTGCATCTGTGAGGGCAGCATCTTCAAAAGTGCCTTAAGTGTCAAACTCTTACCACTGCCGCTCTGTCCGACCAAGGCCAATGAGCGATCGATCTCAAATGCTATATCGACCAATGTCTTCTCTGACAGTGAGACTTGGAGTTTTTTGACTTTCATACGATCCTACAGCGCGATATTAGCCGCTATTTTATCTAAAAACTGGTTAAGCATGACCCGCGTGTCAACCCTGTTCACAAAGCGCATCGATCTGATTTTTAATACGCACACAGGCCGCCCTGAAAGCCACCTCATCTAATCCCAAACGCGCAATAAAACGGATAATGGCCGAAGGCACTGTAGGCTGCCTGATCGCCCCTACTAAAAGTCCCTCCTCTAAGAGCGCCTTTTGTATCGCCATTACCTTGCGATTATCAGCGATCTCTACTGGGACGATAAGCCCTTCCACCTTAATGCCAAAGACCTCATAAACAATCCTCTGGCGTGATTGCACCTCTGCCACCAATGTTTTTTCATGGTTTTGTATATACTTCAAGGCATAGTGCCCCAAAAGCGTATCAAAAAGTGAAGGTGCTGTAGCATAGATAATAGGTTTGCCCCGGTTGATAAGAAAGTCTATAATATGTTCAGAAGCTAAAATATAAGCACCAAAACTTCCATAAGCCTTACCCAGAGTCCCCATCTTAATGTGGTTAGATCGTGGAGTGATCTCATAATGATCCAAGACTCCCATGAGATGTCTTCCCATCACTCCCGAACTGTGGGCCTCATCCAAGATTAAAAGTGCATCGTAGGTATCAGCAAGTTCTATGATCTCACGGGGTACAACATCACCGTCCATAGAGTAGATCCCCTCAACCGCAATGATCTTGCGTTTGGCACTGCTCTCTTTAAGTAGTGCCTCCAACTCAGAGGTACAATTATGCGAAAAGAAGTGCCGTTCACCATCAATAAGTTTTGAAGCCAAGACACCCGAAGCGTGGTACTTTTCGTCCATAAAAAGAGCATCCCCCTTACGTACCAGTGTCTCTATCATCGTGATGTTGGCATTAAATCCGGAGCCCAAGATCACTCCTGCCTCAAAACCATTGGCCTCACATAGTGCCTGCTCAAAATCTTGATGCACCTTGGTATAACCATTAACCAACATAGAGGCTTTCGCTGCATGAGACTCTAAAGTCTCTAACGCTTCAACACTCTTTTTTAAAATCTCTTTGTTATGTGCCAGGCCCAAATAATCGTTAGAGGCGAGGTCTACAACTTCATCATTATAAATACGACGTTCTCTATAGCGACCAGAACGCTTCAAAGCAGCTAACTCATTTTTATAGAAATCAGCCAAGCTTTACCTTATTGTTTATAATGTCCACTACTTCGACCCTATCACCCTCGTTATAAATACTCAAGTCATCATCACTTTGCCAGTAGGTTCCATTCATCTTGATCATACCACCCTCAACAATACCTACGCCACTTTTATGGATCTTCTCTTCTGTGTCATCAGCTGACTTGTTGATAAGGGTCATACTCCACTTTCTAAGCGCAAGTACAAGAACCAAACCTATAGAAAC
>WGDB01000025.1 GCA_015493495.1 Helicobacteraceae bacterium
GCTCAATATCCACTTCAAGGAGAGATTAGATGGCGCTTTAGGTTTATGATACAATCTTAGGAGAAATTAGGTGTTGACACAGAATTTATTACACTCCCGCGAGTTTTGGAGAAATCATGAGGGGCATGTATAAGAAGCTTTTAAAAACTACAGCCCCTTATTTTTTCCTTTTATGCTCTATTTATATTTTGCAGTCCTGCATAATTCCATGTTTTTTATTATAATGACAATGAATTATTTTTCTATTTCTGTAATTGTTAAAGTTATCTACTAACTCTTTTTTAAAATAAAATTTATCACCATGGATATTTTTTACATAGCATTCATTATACATGTTTAAGTCATGTATTCTATTTTTAGGACATACAGGTCTAGTCATTTCGATGCCTTTATAGGTTCCATATATAGGTAAATTGGATATTAGTCTATTATCCCCTAGTAGGCTGATTTTTGAGTCTGATTTCAAGTTTACAAATTTACTATATCTGTGATATCTTTTTTTATATTTAGTTTTAGCGTATGTTTTCTTTTGATATTGCTCTTGTTTGTTATATTTTTTTATTTTATTTTCTAATCTTCTTTGTTTTTCTTGCCTCTTTTTATGTTCTAATCTCCTTTGATCAGATCTTTGTTTTTCTATTCTTTCTTGTTTAAGGTTCTTATCAATGTTAGTCATATTATTTCTATAGTGTTGATATTCAATTAACAAATAGCTTGATACTCCTATAAATAAGATAATTATCAAAGCTATCATCAATGCAAGAAATGCTCTCATTACGTTACTTTATTTTAATTTTTTCACTGTTGCAGTTTTTTATAGCTTCAAGCGTTTATAAATACTTTCTAGTCTCTGCTACGCTTTGTCATGTACAAAACCCTGATTAATCATACTAGCTAAGGAATACTAGTTATTGTGGACAGATAATGCTCTGCCCGAGTGTGGGTTCAGCAAAGCTCACTTGCTCCCGCCTGAAAGCTTGCGTGATATACATCTGTAGCTGATTCAGTTTTTTCATAACCCTTGTGCTCTTTATTTTCATCTTTTTTTCTTTTTATAAAAAATACAAAAAGTATAAAGTTTTTGAATATATTTTTGTTCTTAAATTCCACAGGTTCGTCTTGATTCAATAACGTTGAAACAATGACTGCCCCTATTAAAGGGAGCAACCAAATTAATATTGTTTGATAAACCTTTTGAGATTTTTCATTCAGTTCTGACTTTGACAACCTTATAGTAGTAATAATGTTTAATACTAGTAAATATATTCCAGCAAGAACCATACACGTCATTATATTTCCTAGTTTTTTAATACCCAAGCATAATATATAAACTATACTGAATATAAACTAACTATTTTGATGGATATTTAATTCTATTCATTAAAGCACTCTGTCTTGAAAGAAGTAATGTAGAAAATAGAACTTACGTATTCATATAATGCTAAAGGTTTTTTTAGGATCTGTCATATAGAAGGGGTAAATGGTGCGCACGAGAAGATTTGAACTTCCACACCCGAAGGCACTACCCCCTCAAGGTAGCGTGTCTACCGTTCCACCACGTGCGCATTTTGTAAGTAGTAAAAAGTTTAGACAGAAGTTAATTGAGGGCTTCTGTCAAACTTGAGATGGAAAAGTCCATCTCTTTAAAAGATTTAGCTTATCCTAGGTACGGGTTAGCGTAAAGAGCGATAAGAGCAACAACAAGTGTATAGATAACTTGTGCTTCGATCATTGCAAGAGCGATGAACATTGTAGTCATAAGCTTTCCGCCTAGACCTGGGTTACGTGCAGTACCAGCGATAGTTGCAGCAGCAGTATGACCCATACCAATAGCACCACCAAGTGCAGCAAGACCAAGACCAACACCAGCAGCGATCATAGAGTACGCCTTAAGTGTTTGGTTAGCAACGTCAGCGTCAGCAGCGAATGCAGTAGCAGCAAGTGCTAGCATTAATAATACAATTTTTTTCATAATAATTCCTGTGTAAAAATCAAAGTCTGTTCGGCTAGCGTAACCCATCTAAAACGATGAGCCAGAGCCACATAAATGCGAGCCCTGTCCCTACTTAACACTTTGTATGCGGAATTATAGTGGGAAGCTTATAAAAGAACTATTAAAACCTTTTGATTTAGAGGTTTTCCTTGCAAATAATTTGTTGGAAAGTTTAAGGTGGCAGACTCCTGCCTACACAGGAGTGATAACAAAGCTACAGATAAAGTTCTTAGTTGTTGATCTCATCCTGCTCTGTTTCACGGCCGAGGGATATTTTAGAGCCCTTAAACTCTAAAATAACCACTTTAATAGGGTCTCCGACACTGATAACATCTGCAACATTTTTAATATGTCCATCTGTTATCTTCGAGATATGCAAAAGGCCATCTACTGTGCCTGGCAACTCTATGAAAGCACCAAAGTCGACAATACGCTTGACCTTACCTTCGATCACATCACCTACCTGGTATTCGATTTGGGCTTCACGCTCTTTTGTCGCGATATTGACAATATTCTCTTTAGCGGCCTGGATCTTTTCACGATCTGTTCCAGAGACTTTGACCTTACCCGCTTTACGGTCAATGTCGATCGCTACTTCAAACTTCTCTATGATCTCACGGATCGTCTTTCCTGCTTGACCGATGATCTCACCTACACGTGCAGGATCGATGTCAAAAATGTCATGTGTTGGCAGGTCATCACTAAAGCGTATCTTTTTTTCTGCTTCTAACATGATGTCAATGATGTGTTCACGTCCCTCTCTTGCTTGTAAAAGTGCTTTTTTCAAAATCTCAAGAGAGATACCACCAAGCTTGATATCCATCTGCAGTGCAGAGATACCCTCTTTTGAACCTGTCACTTTAAAGTCCAGATCACCATCATGATCTTCAAGTCCTGTAATGTCAGAAAGAATGGCATAATCCTCACCCTCAGAGACCATACCCATAGCAATACCTGCAACCGTATCTGTCAACTCCAGATCACCCGCACGCATTGCCATGTAACCACCACAAACCGTTGCCATAGAAGAGGAACCGTTAGACTCCAAGATCTCAGAGACCAAACGCACAGTGTGCCCTGGCGACTCTAATGTACACTCCAACGCACGTTTGGCAAGGTTTCCGTGACCAAGTTCTCTACGTTTAGGCGCACTCATCGGAGACGCTTCACCCACTGAGAAACCTGGGAAGTTGTAGTGCACCATAAAACGTTCACTCTGCTGTCCAGGTTCTGTTAATGTCTCATACTGCTGAGCATCTTTGTCATCTCCAAGTGTTAAGACAACAAGCGCTTGTGTCTGCCCTCTAGTAAAGAGACAAGAAGCATGTGCGGCAGGCAGTACGTTGGTCTTGATGTCAATAGGGCGGATCTCACTCAGTTGGCGACCATCAGCACGGACATTCTCTTTTAAGATCATCTCGCGGACCATCGCTGTTTTTACGTTGAGAAGCGCTGTTTTAACATGCTCTTTATCCCATTCGCCATGTGCCAACAAGATCTCTTCACGGATCACTCTTAGAGCAATGGAACGTTCACTTTTAGCCATATGAGCAATAGCATCGGCTACATGCTCTTTATAGTTGTCCAATATAACAGACTCTATGGCATCCGTTCCTTCAATACTGTGCAGCACCAAAGCCATAGCCGGCTTTACAAAAGGTTTAAAGGCATTTTCATAACTCACATTTGCATTTTTGAGAGACTTTTGAACCGCTTCAAGCACCTCCACAAACTCCGCCTCCGGAATGATATTAGAGCTGTAAGACTCTATAGTGTCAACACCCATTGCGGGATCGATCATCGGGTCGACCATAGCTGTAGAGAGGAGTTCAACCTCAACAGAACCCTGAACCTTCATCTCGATCATCAAAAGGTCTTCTTTACTTCCTGCTACAAACAGGTCAAGTGTACTTTCTGCGAGTTGTGATGCTGTAGGATTAAGCACCACATCACCATCGATCTTGGCTGCGCGGCAGGCAGTTACCGAAGTGTTGATGCCAATGTCTGAGACATATAAAGCCGCAGAGGCAGCATTGAGCGCCAAGACTTGCAAGTCAGACGCTTCGTCTGCACTTAAGACCATAATAGTGATCTGTACTGGGTTAGTAAAACCTTTAGGAAATAGTGGGCGCAAAGAGCGGTCTACAATACGTGAGGTCAAAGCCTCAAAATCACTCGCTTTGCTTTCGCGCTTGATGTAACCACCAGGAATTTTACCTGCTGCATAAGCTTTTTCAACATACTGCACCGTCAAAGGTAAAAACTCACCACCGGCAAATTCATTTTCATCGATCACCACTGTCGCTAGCATCACTGTCTTACCACTCTTCAACCAAACAGAACCGTTGGCCTGTTTCGCTACAGTGTCAAAAGCGTACTCCTCATTTTTGTTGTCCAAATCTATCAATACATTATAATCCATCTTAAGCTCCTAAATATGCTTCTATCTCTTCATCACTCACCATCTCAAATGACTCATAATAACTGCCGGTCTCTACATAGTCTTCTAAAGCAGAGACCACAAAGATCTCATCAGCTAAAGGTTCCAGCCCCTCTAAAATGTCGGTCGGTATCACGGGAACCGCGACATAAATAGCTTTGGGGTTCATCGCCAACACAGTTTTAATAGCTCCCATGATCTTCAGACCACTCTCTGCACCCTCATCGACCAAGAGTACCGTCTTGGCATTCATGTTGTGAAAGTGTTCTCCCTTGCGGTATTTGTAGACATAACTCAAGATCTTCTCTTCATATTTACGAGAAGCTTCACCATAGATATAGTCATGAGTGATCTCGAAAGCTTCTACCAGTTTTTCATTGATGACGATCTCTTCATATTCACTCACGCGCGCCAGCTCACAGTCACTGTTTTTAGGTGCATAAATACCCGAAGAGAAGAGAAAGTCTTTTTCAAGTTTCAAACGCTCGTTAAGATGATGTATGATCTCCAAACCTCCGGAAGAGACGGCAACCAAGTGCCAATCCTCACGTCGTAACTGTTCTAACGGAAGTTGCTCTTTCAGGCGCAAGGCAGCATCTCTGCGATTTTTAAACATATACTCTCTTACCTGCATCAAAAACTCCTTAATTACTCTTGAGGTGTGGTGTCGATCGATAACTTACTTCAGAACCACCCAATGGTTTGATGATCAGTGTCAAATAGACATACTTGTCAAAGACATTTCCGGTGTCACCACCGACTAAAAGCACAGGACGGTTGTTCTCTACATAACGTAGACCAAAATCCCAACAACGCTTAGAGTAGAGAAAACCAACTTCAGCATACTTCTCTACCTTGGTCTCAACATCAAAAGCGTATTTGGCCACATAACTGTAATGTTCATTATAACGATAAGAGGTATCAACGTTCAAGTAGTTGGTATAGATCTGTGCCACGCTTTTATCTGCTTTGTTTTCATAAAGGTAAGAGAGGCCTACATTGAAAGTGGCATCCTTGTAACGTATAGTGTTTAAGACCTTGAGCCATTCACTGCGCTCATAGTTATAAAAAGAGTTGTTGTAAAAAGAGATGCTGTCTGTCATCTGCCAACGCAACTCGTTTTCAAAATTGGCCAAGTTGATCTTTGTTCCATTTTCTTCTACCTTCTCCACATTCAAAGGTTGTGAGAGTCTATGATAGATAATCTCCTTACCAGTGGCATCAAAGATATACTGCGTAAAACTCAAGTCAACATTGTCAGCGACATCAGAGAGGGTATAAAACTCACACTCTTCCAAGTTTCCTAGACCCGAGGAACAGTTTTTATCAACCCTGTCATAGTAACCATTTTTTTTGTCATTGCCAAACTTTGTATAGATAGCGGAGAGACCAACCGTATGCGAAAAATCTTCATACTTCTTCACTGTCTGTGAACTAATGTCCATAACACTTGTAACACTACCATAATAACCATTTTCATAAACAGTCTCATCCACACTCAGACTTGGTTCACCCCGAAAACCGATCATTCGCCCGTTTAGTTCCGTTTTATATCCTAGATTTATATACTCATCCAATATACTCGCTTGAAGTGATATAGGTAGGTTTACCTCTAACTCTTCACCTTTTTTTCCCTCTTTTCTCGCGAAATTGGTAGCTTGCATATTTAGTGTATAAAAAAGATGCTGCTCTAAAAAGGCATCGAGGTAGTGGTGATACTGGACAATCGGAAGTTTTTGAATGGTCGTTTCACGTTTTTTCGACTTCGGATCAAGATCTAAATAGTACTTTAAATACGCACCATAATAGTTATCATCTTCATTATAAAAAAGATTGACACGAGAATAGACTTGGTTGGAAGTCACATTGTTAATCGTATCATTGCTGGAGAGATTTATATAATCAACATCGTTCATCCACTGTATATCGCTGTAAAGACCCGACTGACCCTTGAGGTCCAAGCCTAACCAATGGTTCAAGACATCTGTGTTTTCATACTCAAACCCAAAACCGTAATGTCTATCGTTGGCTAAGGTATGGTTTTTGACATAACTCTCTTTCTCTTGAAAATAACCAATGGTAAAGTTACCTTTTGAGTTTTTAGAATCAACAAATCGCAAAGTACTGTAGAGACCACGACCACGCAGACTTCGCATTTGTGGTTTGATCTCCAGATCTGCATTGCCACTTATTACAATATAGACAGGTTGTTCGTAATAAGCACCCTCTGAACCAGAAAGCCCCACAGCAGGAAGTAAGAGTCCCGTTCGTCTTTTTGTGTTAGTTGAATACCCAAAATATGGAGTATAAAACACAGGTATACCACCGATATGAAAACGGGCATTATAGAGGTTGACCCATTTGGTCTTACTGTTATAGTCAGAACTGCTAAAATAGATCTCCCAAATAGGATCATCTGGATTACATCCCGAAACAATACCCCCATCTATCTCATAAACATTGTCACAGGTAGAGGTCTTTTGGGCAGAGACCCAGAGTTGTGTCTCTTTTTCCAACATGAAAAAAGGCGAGATCTCACGCTGCTTTTTTTCCATGTTCATCTTCACATACTCACCAAGAAGCTGGGTTTCACTCCCTTTTAACATCACGACATTACCAAAAAGTTCTAACTCGGTACTGTTTTTGTCATACACTGCTCGATCGGCTGTCAGCGTGACATCTTGATAAAGGATCAGAACATCACCTTGCGCCTCGACTTTAGTACCATTTTGGTTTAATGTTTGCGCGTAAAACTCCATCTGCCCCACAGCATAAAGGGGGAGAGAGAAGAGAAAGAACAACAGGACAAGACGCAAAAATATGCGGCTGATACTGTTAGAAGTGTGTTGTGGATTAGCCATTGACTACTAGAGTCCGTGCTGTCTTGTCATGCCATGACTGACGCTTTTTATTATAAAAGGCCCAGGCAAATCCAAGGTAAAAGAGCATCTCACTGATCACTCTGAAAACAGCACGGTTAAGCGCACTGCTAAAACCAGGTTTTTCCATAGTCTCAGTATCGACAATAAAGATCTTCATCACGATCTTGCCAATAGTTGCCCCATACTGGTAGACAAAAAGAGTTTGATAGGCTACTTTTAAAAGAAGATACTCGAAGGTAAAACTGTTGACCAGAGGGACAATGTCTTCAGGATTACTAAGACCTGCGATTCTGTCATATATAATGATCATAAAAAGTACCGCAAGCAGCATCTCATCTATAAAAAATGCAAGCGCACGTTTTGGAAGAGAAGCCAACTCAAGATTGGCACTCGAAAGACGTTCTAAAACCTCATCGTTCACTAATAGGGCCTAGAGCGCTTGGTATGCAATGTCGGTACGAAGCTTTTTACCGGCGAAATGTACTTGACCACAAAGTGCATAAGCACGGTCACGCGCCTGTTGAATATTCTCTCCAAGTCCAACACAGACCAGTACACGTCCACCATCAGCATAAAGTTTCCCCTCTTCATCAGAGCTGACACCCGCGTAAGAGATATGTGTTTTTTCGCGAAGCACCTCATGAACGATCTCGTCCACCACGATCTCAGCAGGAGGTGTAGAACTGTAAGGATAGTCTTTACTGGCCATCACAACACCTACAGCATATTCATCAGAAAACTCAACATTTAAAGTATCGAGTTGCTTGGTCGCTGCCTTGTAAAAGAGTTCAGAAGCAGGTGTTTTAAGCAGTGGCATTAAGATCTCACATTCAGGGTCGCCAAAACGAACATTAAACTCAAGTGTAATTGGTTCACCATTTACCACCATGATACCGATGAAAAGCACACCTTCAAACGGTGCCCCCTCCTCTTTCATTCCAGCAAGAGTAGGACGGATCACACGCTCTTTTACCTTTTCATAGAGTGTATCGTCCACCAGTGGTGTTGGAGCGTAAGCACCCATACCACCCGTGTTAGGACCTTGATCTCCGTCTAAAAGACGTTTATGGTCTTGCGCTGCTTGAAGTAAAATAAAGTCGTCACCATCACAGATAGCAAACATAGAAAGTTCATAACCATCCAAGAACTCTTCAACGATCACTTTTTTACCTGCATCACCAAATGACTTGCCACTTAACATCTCAGAGACTGCTTTTTTAGCCTCATCATGACTCATCGCGATAATAACACCCTTACCGCCACAAAGACCATCTGCCTTAACAACAATAGGTGCTGTCAATGTATCAACAAACTTAAATGCCTCTTCAATATGGCCGGTCTCTATGTAAGCCGCCGTTGGGATATTGTACTTGGCCAAAAAGTTTTTCATATAGACTTTTGAACCTTCAAGCTGTGCCGCCTCTTTACTTGGTCCAAAGATCGTCAAACCCTTGGCTTTAAAGATGTCAACCACACCATCGACCAATGGTGCTTCAGGCCCAACGATAGTCAAGTCGATGTTGTTAGCAATAGCAAAGTCCGCAAGTTCATTGTAGTCTTTGATCGAAAGATTTTCACCCAATTCGTTTGTAGCACCATTACCTGGAGCAAAATAAAGTTTTTCAACATCACTGTCTTTTTTAAGGGCACGCCCTATAGAATACTCACGTCCACCACTACCTAATACCAATATATTCATAACATGCTCCGCATACAAATGTAAAATTTTTAGATAAAACAAAATTCATTGTCTTAACTAAAAATTTTGTTTAAAAGCCCAAATGGCCGGTCCGCAAATAGCTTTGGTCCTCAAAGCCGAAAAACAGCAAATCGAGCGCCTCTTTAGGTAGCAATCTCTCAGGTTTAACCCCTCAAACAAGACCACCGCACACGGAGACATCTACCGACATTCACAAAAAGAAAATGTAGAACCCTCATAGCGCGAGATATCGAACCATCTAGACTAATATAGATTATACAAAAAGGGAGCTTTTCTAGGCATAAAACAAAGATATTACACTCTTTGTAAAGCTCATAAATGGCCCTATTTTACGAACTATATGAGTATCTGTTAATTCTTGGCTATAACTGCTGTGCCAAGGTCACACATGCATCAACCTTTGGAGTTTTTGGCATGACATAAGTGACCTCTTTAGGAAGTGCTTTTGCTGTGGTTTTTCCTATGGCCACCACCTTGTAACTGCTTTTAAATGTGTAGAACTTTAAAAAGCACTCAATTGTAAAGGGTGATGTAAAAATCAGTGTAGCATCGTCAGGAAGATCGATATTTTGACAAGTCTCGTTACATGAAGTCTCATAAACAACAACATCATCTATATCAACACCACCTTCCTTTACACGCTCTTTAAAATTGGACGCAACGACCTTTGGACGGGGATATAACCAACGGTAGGCAGCATACTTCTTAGCAATAATGTCATCAAGAGAGTCACCATAACCATCGCCCTTCTCCAACAACAGACCTCCAGCATCACGCACCATCGCTTCTGTTTTAGAGGCAATACTGAGTGCAGGTATTTTTTTCCAATCGGGTGAGATATTTTCTAATGCTGTTACTGCCTGCTTTGAGGTAAGAACAATAGCATCGTAGTTGGAAAAATCAATTTTTGGTTGTAAAAAAAGTGTATTTAAAATAGGAACATGAATAACGTCTGGATGGGTTGTTTTGGAGAAGAGATAGATGTTTTTCAAAATTCTTCTTTCTTTAAACTCTGTTCAGTGGGACTGGTTGGACGAAGTACTTTTAACGATTAATTTCTGACTTCTTATTACAACAGCGACTGTATAGACAATAGTGGGGACACAGCTTTCCTTTCTCGCTTCGCTAGAAGAGAGAAAGTTGCTGTCCCCGTGCTGGAACGCGCCAAACACCAAAAAAAATTTATCGAAGTTTAGACAGCTCGTTTTGAAAAAACGGCGAGTTTGGTGCAGGTTGTGCAAAACGTCTGTCCGATAGCGCACTAGTGTGCGTGGAGTGGCAGACTTTTACGCAAGGTGTGCCGAAATCGCCGTTTTTTACTCTATTCCCATTCTATTGTTGCTGGCGGCTTCGAACTGATATCGTAGACTACGCGGTTTATACCATCAACCTCGTTAATGATTCTTCGAGAAATTCTTTCTAAAAGGTCATGTGGAAGGTGTGCAAAAGTAGCCGTCATACCATCAACAGCTTCAACAACACGAACACAAACAGTGTTATCATAAGTACGGTTGTCACCCATAACACCCACTGACTTCACATTTAGAAGTACAGCAAATGCTTGCCATGTACGTGCGTAGTAACCGCTCGCTTTAAGTTCCTCAAGCAAGATAACATCAGCTTCACGAAGCAGGTCAAGGTCTGCAGGGTTAACATCACCCATGATTCTGATCGCAAGACCTGGTCCAGGGAATGGATGACGGTTGATCATACCTTCTGGTAATCCCAACTCCAGACCCATTTTACGAACTTCATCTTTGAAAAGTTCACGTAGTGGTTCGATAAGTTCAAAGTCCATCCAGTCGGGAAGTCCACCCACGTTGTGATGAGACTTTATGACTTCAGAAGGACCATTTACAGAGATAGACTCAATAACATCAGGGTAAAGCGTACCTTGTGCCAAGAACTTAATGCCTTCATGCTTCTTCGCCTCTTTTTCAAACTCTTCGATAAATGTATGACCAATGATCTTACGTTTCGTCTCAGGATCAGAAACACCTTTTAGTTTGTCAAGGAAACTGTCAACAGCATCTATGGTTACCAAAGGCACTTTAAGATTGATCTTAAAGACCTGCTCAACCTGCTCACGCTCTCCCTTACGAAGAAGACCATTGTCTACAAACACAGGGATCAGTTGATCACCGATCGCCTCATAAAGAAGTGCCGCAACAACAGAAGAGTCAACACCACCACTGAGTCCACAAAGCACTTTGCCATCTCCTACTTTTTCACGAATGATCTGGATCTGCTCTTTTAAGAAATGACCCATCTCCCACTTCTCTGTCACACCACAGATCTTGCGTGCGAAGTTACGAAGCATTAAGTAACCCTCTTGAGAGTGGTTTACCTCAGGGTGAAACTGCATAGCGTAAACATGTTTTTCGATGTTTGCAATCGCGGCATAAGGAGAATTTGCAGAGATAGCGATAGGCTCAAAACCTTCTGGAAGCTCGTCTACCTTATCACTGTGACTCATCCAAACAGTAGTACCGTTGTCAACACCATCAAAAAGTGCAGATTCTTTGACGATCTCAAGTTCAGCTTTACCATATTCGTGGTGATCAGAACGGATCACTGAACCGCCAAAGTCAACAGCGATACGTTGCATACCATAACAGATACCAAGAACAGGTATACCCATGTCGTAGACACCTTGGTCTACCTCATAAGCATCTTCGTTATAAACCGAAGAGGGACCACCGCTGAGAATGATACCTTGTGGGTTTTTTGCTTTAATAGCATCGATTTTAGTGTGGTACGGAAGAATCTCACAGTAGATCTTCTCTTCACGCATACGACGTGCAATGAGTTGTGTGTACTGAGAACCGAAGTCCAATACGATAATACTAACTTTTTTCAAGAGGGTACCTTTATAGTGCACATGTTTGTGCTAAATGAATATGCGATTATACAATAAGAGTATTAATAATAGAGTAGTTTTAAAGAATGAAAGTGCCACACTCATAACCAGAGTCATGAGCGCGTAAAAAGTGTCGTTAGTGTTGTATATACCAGCCAAGTACTTCAAATTGTAGATACCAAACAGCGATTGCAGACAAATATCCCACTAAAATCGTCCATGAGTATTTTAGGTGAGACCCGAAGGTATAAATACCACGAAGACGCCCCATAACACCAACACCAGCAGCTGAACCAAAACTGATTAATGAACCACCAATACCTGCAGTCAAAGTGACCAGCATCCACTGTGCCAGTTCCATGTCAGGATTCGCTTTTAAGATCGCACTCATAACCGGTACATTATCAACCACTGCTGAGAGGAAACCAACACCGACATTTGATGCCGTTGCACCGATAATACCATAAAGGTCATGTAGGTATGTCAGGAACCCCAGGAAGTGAAGCGCACCAACCATAGACAAAATACCAAAGAAGAAAAGCAGTGTGTCGTTTTCAAGTTTTTGCATGTTGACGTAAATATCAAAACCTTCGCTCCCCTCTTTTTGGTTCAATGTATATGCGTACAGTTTAAGTACACCTAAACCAAACATCATTCCCCACATTGCAGGGAAGTGGAAAAATTGATGCCCTAGTAC
>WGDB01000026.1 GCA_015493495.1 Helicobacteraceae bacterium
CCACATGCCGGAGCAGTCATCAAGTCTCTATCTACAGGTAAAGCATATGGATACCTTTTAGATAATTCTGGTGCGGTCATTCAGGTAGACATGCAAGCTTTCTTGGATGCAAATGCTACCGATCATCACGTCAATGTTGATTTGTATGATATAAACGTGCTTAAAAAAATCGACTAATGATGAGAAACATGTCTCTGACTAAACACTATGTGCTACTGCTGAGTGCTTTGTTGTTAGTAGGCTGTAGCCATGAGGATGCTACTCAAGCATCCTTGCAGTCTGAGACAGGTACAGATGATAACAACTCATCTCCTACTGGAAATGAGGAGATTTATCTTATAGACAGAAGCTACTACAAGATCGTTAATAACAAAACTGCCTATATTCCACCACAGTGTTATACTAAAGTAACTGATGGTACTGAAGAGTTTAATCCTTGTTATAGTTGTCATACTGACAGTAAAGCACCAAATTTTGTCAATGATTCAGATGTGCAAGCCAGCTATTTATTAAACAGTTTCGCCACCAAAAACCATTGGACAAATCTCTTTAAAGATAGATCTACAGAGATTGCCGATATCAACAACAGCCTTATAGAGAGTTACATCAGAGCATCAAACTATTTTGATGATAAAGGCCAGATCATTTTGGCCCAAAAACTTCAAAATCTTCCAAAAGAGTGGGATATCTATCCTGATGGAAAATGGAATGGCTACGTACCAGACTGTTACTATAACTTTGACACAGAAGGTTTTGACAGAAAAGACAATGGTGACTACACCCTATGGAGAAGTTTTGGATATCATCCATTTTTAGGTACATTCTGGCCTACAAACGGATCTACTGATGATGTTTTGATACGTCTACCAAAATACTTTTCCGAAGACCTCAATGGCACTTTTAATTTAGAAGTCTATAAAACGAACTTGGCAATTGTTGAGACGATCATCAAAGAAAAAAGTGTTGATTTTCCGATAGATGAAAGACGCTTTGATGTTGATGCTGACAGAGATGGAAGTATTACAACGTCAGATCATATTGCAAAATTTGAGCAAAATGATCAGATCTTCTTTGTAGGAAAAGCAGGTTATATGCTTCAAAACAGGCAAATACTTATAGAAAAGGGGCTCTACCCCTTGGATACAGAGTTTCTTCACTCTGTACGTTATATTGATTTTGATCCCAACACCGAAGAGATGAGACTTTCTAAAAGAATGAAAGAGTTGCGTTATGCCAAAAAAACAAGATGGGCCAATAGTGAACTTCATCAAATATTTGCAGATGTAGAAGCCGATGAAAAGATCTTTTATCCTGACGCTATTAAACAGTTTGATGGACATTCAGAAGTAGGGCTTAACAATAAACTGGGCTGGACCTATATGGCCTATATTGAAGACAGCAGTGGTGATCTTCGACCACAGAATTATGAAGAGCTCATCTACTGTATGGGATGCCATGGTATGATAGGGGGTACTAAAGACACTATCTTCTCTTTTGGAAGAAAACTCGATGAAAACAGTTTTCAGAAAGGATGGTTTCATTGGACTCAAAAAGGGCTAAAAGGTATTGCCGAACGCCTTAGAGAAGATGGGAACTATGAATACAGTTACTATTTGAAGCATAATAAAGCCGGTGATGAATTTCGAGAAAACGATGAAGTCATTAGCAAATTCTTCACCTCAGATCTCTCTGAAAAAGAGAGCGCATTTGACACGCTACATAATGATATCTCTTATCTACTGATACCCTCTGCATCAAGAGCTATGCAACTCAACAAAGCATACTACTCGATTGTTAAAGAACAAAGTTATATCTATGGAAGAGATGCTAACAGTAAACCTGTACAAAATGTCCATAAAACTGTTGAACAAAACGCAGAGACCGGTATAACATCTATATTGACTTATTGGTAGGTTTTTATGATCTTATAGATGAACTCAAATCTTTAGACTAAAAATCCAAAGTTTTGAGTTGAAGGTCTATTTTTCTGAACTGCTTTCATTGTTCTCTTGTACCTTACAGCTGTCTGGGATAACTGAAGAGAAGAGAAAAACCTCACTTATATGAAAAATACCGTCAAAGTCACTTACAGGTGGTTTAGACTCCTCCTCATGAAAATGACCTCTGACCATCACATATATAGGTTGTTCAGGCGTTTTGACTTCCTCTTTATAAAAGTTCTTGATTGGTTTCATTACCAATTCAGTACCCTCAGCCCAATAGGTCTTACCTTTACAAGGTTGAAAGGTTTGTACATTTTTTTCAGAGACATAAAGACCCGAATAGCTCACATCATTTGCCAACAATAGATGCGAACCCCACAAAAGTAAAAAAGCAGTTAATAGATTTTTCATAAACACTCCAACTCATAAACTCTTTATTTTAGTAATGAATCATAACATTTAATTGTAGATAAGAGATAAAAAGGTGTTAAATTTTAGAAAAATACTTCACGATGTTCAAGAATAGAATGTTTTATGATAATTTATTTTGATTGTGTTTTAAGTGGTGACCCCAAGGAGATTTGAACTCCTATGGCATGGATGAAAACCATGAATCCTAACCATTAGATGATGGGGCCGTTTTAGTAAGTATCAATTGCTTGATGGCGGAAGTATACTAGGCTAAATCTTAAATTTCCATAAAATCGACAAATTTATAGGGTCAACGCACAAATTTTTTTTAGAAGCCTTTTAGAGCATCATATTTTTGTGATATTAAAACCTTTGTGCTACAATAATCCGTGATTGAATTTTAAAATTAAAACAATGTCACCACGTAATAGAAGTCCAAATAATTAGGCATTAATGAAACAGTTAACTTATGACTATATAGATATATTACAACTCAAAACGTATTGTGACCGTACATTTACAGATGCACACAAACTTATCGTGCAAATACATACAGACAGTAATGCACTCGCAGACAAGATCTCTACCATACTCACCCATCTTAACTGTGAGTTACAGATCCTTCCAGTGATAGAGCAGGGTGTTGCAACCAGACTCTACATATCTGTATATACACCGCAGGCCATTATTACAACCAATGAAGAGTTTTTAGATCATGACCTCTATAAAGCCATTATTGACTCTACGAGGGAGGGTTTTTGGCTTCTGGATGAAAACCTTAACATCATCGGTGTCAACAATGCTTTTGGGCAGATGTTGGAATATCGTGAGACAGAACTGATCGGTAAAAAACCTTACGAACTTTTTGCACTCATCAATGAGCAGCAGAGTTTTTGTGAAGAACAGGCTGACAGTGCACACACCAGTGAACAGCGCTCTTATGAGCTTACTTTTGTCACCAAGACAGGTAAAGAGATTCATACCATAGTCAATGCAACCACACTTGAGGTCCCCGATGGTCTTTTGCGGACCTTTGCCTTTATTACAGACATCTCTGAACAAAAAAGACTTGAGCAGACACTTATAACCCAACAGTACAACATCAACGAACTCAACACAGACCTTGCCCAGCGAGTAGAGGCTGAAGTCATTGCCAACCGTAAAAAAGATCATATCATGTACCAACAGGCCCGTTTAGCTTCTATGGGAGAAATGATCGCTAACATCGCTCATCAATGGCGTCAACCACTCAATATCATCGCTTTGATCATGCAAGAGTTCTACATCTCTGGTCAACTAGGTACCCTGGACAGAGAGAAGATTGAAAAAGAGTACGCGAGAGCGAACTCTGTCTTACAGTACATGTCGAGTACCATAGATGACTTTAGAACCTTTTTTAAACATAATGATGAAGGAGAACTCTTCGAGATAAAAATGGCTATTGACTCTGTGATGACCCTCATTTCCAAGACAATGGAACATAACCATATCACCATCAATGTTGAGATAGAGGATGATCTTAAAGTCTTTGGGCACAAAAATGAGTTTGTTCAGGCACTCATAAATCTTCTCAACAATGCTCGTGAAGCTATAATGAGTCAAAATCTGGAAAGTGGTTACATCAACATTACAGCATATAGTGATGGTGAAATGACTCATGTCAGAGTCCAAGACAATGGTGGTGGCATAGCGGTAGATGATATTGAACAGATCTTTGAGCCTTACTTCACTACTAAACACCAAACGCAGGGAACAGGGCTAGGTCTCTATATGACGCATCAAATCATAGTAAATAATATGAATGGTTCTATACATGCCGAAAACAGTGGAGATGGAACATGTTTTTGTATGGAGTTACCACTGAAAGTGGCAGAAGAGACTAAGAGCTAAATCGCTCTTAGTTTTGACAATTAGTCGTTGTAAAAATCGCGTAGGGCACGGATGATAACAGCATTTTTAGAGATGCTCTCTGATTTTGCGTTATCATCAACTAACTCATAAAGGTCTAGTGGAAGAGAGATAGAGAATGTCTTTGTCTCGATCTTTTTCTTTTTAGAGATCAACGCTGTTACATTAGTAAGAAGCTCAATGATCTTTTTAGTGTCAATAGGCTTCTGGATAAAGCTGTTAACACCAATCTCGATAGACTCAGAGATCTTCTGAATGTCATTTGATGCAGAGATAACAATGATGATCTGTGTTGGGTTGATCTCACGAATACGACGTGCAAGCTCAATACCATCCATCTCTGGCATGATGATGTCAACAAAAACGATATCTGGTGCAGCTTTTGAGTACATCTCAAGCGCCTCTTTACCATTGAATGCTGAACTAACATCTGAGAAAAAGTTCTTAAATGTTGAACTCAATAGCTCGTTGGCTACTTTTTCATCTTCAACAACCATTGCTGTCATTTTTTTTGTCTGCTCTGTAAGTTGTACCAAATCTACGTTTGCCATAGGGTTCCTTTTTATTTTGTTAGTATTCTAACAATGTTTTTTGTTGTTGTAATTATAAAATGTTAATGTTATTTTTAACTTAAACAACAGTATTTAATTATGTTAATTGATTTTTTTGCTATATTTTGCATATAAAATGCTTTATTTGCCCAAGAGTAGGGGAGATATTAAACTGATAAAGCAGGGTGTCTATTTAAGAATTACTCTTGATTTTCATTAAAATATTAAGAAATTGATATTTCTATTTACTATTTAGTCATATTTTTTAAACTGTTCTAGCCACTCTACAGCATCTTCGTTGACATGTTCTTTCTGTTTTAACAAAGTACCAATGATATTTTTAAGAGTCTCTTCATCCATAAATACTAATAGATCAGGGTTGATTTGTGTTGTAGGGACACCATTCCCATAACTGTTTAATAAGGTCTGTATATCTTGTATAAGTTCTTGTTTACTACTACCCATTTACAAGGTCTCCTCTGTAGGACCCATATAACGTTGACGCGGACGCGCTATTTTCATCTCTTTATCATGCTTGAGTTCTGACCATTGTGCAATCCAGCCTACAGTGCGTCCTATCACAAAGATGTTGGTAAACATATTTTTAGGAATCTTAAGTGCTGTTAAAATCAATCCTGAATAAAAATCTATATTAGGGTATAGATTACGTTTTATAAAATACTCGTCACTTAATGCCACTTCTTCGATCTTTCTGGCAATAGCCAAAAGTTCGCTATTAACACCCAGCTCACCTTCAAGTTCATCCATAAGTGACTTTAAGATCTTCGCACGAGGGTCAAAGTTTTTGTAAACACGGTGTCCAAAACCCATTAGTTTGAAATCATCATCCGAGTTTTTAGCCCGTGCAATAAAATCATCAACATTATCTAAAGAACCTATGTACTCCAACTGCGCAATAACGGACTCATTGGCCCCGCCATGCGCACGACCCCATAAAGCATCAATACCGGCAGAGATCGCAGCATAAGGGTGCGCACCTGTAGATGCTACACCGCGTACAGTAGAAGTAGAAGCATTTTGCTCATGGTCAGCATGCAGGGTAAAGATGGTGTCTAAGGCCCGTACCTCTACCTCAGGGATCTCGAGATCCTCTCCAGGATAAGCACGCATCATATAGAGAAAGTTTTCTGTAAAAGAGCGTTCTATATCTGGATAGATAAAAGGGATACCTAAAGTACGACGGTATGCAAAAGCCGCCAGAGTAGGGATCTTGGCAAGAAGTCGGCGTGACATGATCTGGTAATCACAATCATCTTTCAGGTTAATATGTTCAAAGTGAAAAGCAGAAAGTGCAGCGACTGCAGAAGACATCATCGCCATAGGGTGTGCTTGGTCTGGAAAGGCATAAAAGAGGTTTTTAAGTCCCTCATGCACAAAAGCACGCTTACGAATCTCCATGTCAAAAGTTATAAGCTCATCTTGGTGGGGCAGGTGACCTTCCAGAAGTAAAAAGCAAGTGTCAAGGTAGCTTTTTTTGTTTGCCAGATCTTCTATGGCATATCCTCTATAACGGAGTTCACCCTTACCACCATCAATAAAAGTGATGTCAGAACTACAACTTGCAGTAGCAGTAAAACCAGGATCATAGGTAAACATACCTGTCTCACCATACAGTTTACGGATATCAATAACATCAGGCCCTTTAGTAGGACTCAATATAGGAAATTCATAGCTCTTGTTATTACGGTTGTCAATTAAAGTAACTGTTGCCATCTTCACTCCTTTTCTCTATTTCATAATACTAAATTATCACACTTACAGTAACAATGCCCTAAAACATAAGCAGTTTACTCAGGAATGGGTCTAGTAAATATCATATAACAAAGCCTTTCTAACACAACAGATGATAATATATCGGCACGGATTCTACTTTGGAGTGCTTATGCGATATCTTAGTATCATTATTTTCACACTTCAACTCGTTACAGAACTTTTCGCTGTACAAAACGATGAAAATCACCACAGTTTTTTTCCACTGAAACAAGGCAGCATGACCCAAGAGCGCTATTTTGATAGACTGGGCATGCCAGACGTTCATGTGAGCTCTCGTACAAGACCTCACTGTAAAGAGGAGTGTACCTATCCTGTTATTGAAGATGGTGCGGGTAGGGTTCTTGCTCGCTATACTCCGGATGAAACACTCTATACTATAGCAAAAGGGCGCTATAACACCATAGCCTATCTTCAATATGAACATGACTATCCTTGTGGTGACATGACCTGCTCAGAAACTATCTTTTTAGATCATCAAGGTCGACACACTCCCAGTAGACCGACTCCTTACGGTTTTTCCAGACTTATCTCTAAAGACAAAAAGATCTATAGTGTTGCAAGTAGTGGCATCTATGTCAATACCAAACTGATATTAGCTTCTGAGCAGCCTCTCACGCAAGGTATCATCAAAAATAATCCCCAGGGAGAGATCGCTGCTTCCGGTATAGATGAACATGGCCAACTCTATAGTACCAATACTAAAAAATGGCATCGCAGTACGATTCATCTCAAAGAACATGGTGATCGTAAGGGCATCTTGTCCATATACCCTAAGAACAGTGATGAGAGTTATGTAGTTATCTACAACTATACACGTGCTGAAAACAAAGGTCTCATGGGAGTACACACTACTTACAGTACCAACAGTGAAAAGTCCGGATGGCTCTTTAATGCACGTGAGCGAAATGTTGGGTTTGATCCTTCTATAGTTGTTGATGAAAACACGGTGTATGTCAGTGCAACAGACAGTACTAACGGCGAGACAGTGATGATGCGTATCCCCGAAGAGCAGTTCGACACCATCACTCAGGCAGAGAACTATCCACAACACATTAGAGGCTATGAAGAAGAGAAACAGTTTGCTTTTTTACTTGGAAGCAGGTTAGCATATAACTCTTGGTACGCTTCTACCGACGTTACCACTAACGACACCGACTATGCAAAAGCCAGCTATGAACTCGATGATTCTATCTATACAGCACTCTATTTCTCTGGCCGCATCTATAATGTCAGGTTGGGGCTCTCTTATCTTCAAAACTGGGCAGAGAAGAGGGGAAGAGGGGCAAAAGTCGCCTCCAAGCTTTTTAACATGTTTTTGGACTTTGACAGCCTTTTTTCCAAGTCATCTTCACTGCGTATTGAAGTAGAGCGTGCCAAACTCAACGGTACCGTAGTCTACCAACGTAATGATGAAGCAGGTATCATCACCGGTCCTACTACTAAAAGCCTGCCTTTTCAAACCACCTATACCAACTACAGTGCCAAGGTCATGATGGAGCGGGGCGCCTATATAGGTGCTTCTTACTTAGAGTATAACGCGCCTGCAGCGGTTGGTTTTAGTAACAGTGGTAAAGACCTTGAGTATGTTACCTTTGATGAGAATTTTAACTATCAGGACTATCTACTTATAGCAGGTTATGATGAACTCTCTTATGCCAAACGTTATGAAACAGATACATCACGATTTTATATAGAGGGAAATGGTGGAATAGGGGTTAGCGTATATGATATCTCTGACATCACGCGACAAGAGGTGAAACGCGCTACTGTAAAAAGTATCAACAGCACATATTCCATAGTACTACAGGCAGAACTTAACCTCGGTTATCTCTGGCAAAGACGTTTTAGAAATGCCAATGGTTTCGGTTACGCTATCACGACAGGTTTCAAAGCCCATGGTTCTTGGCAAAGTTCCGGTCAAAGCAAAGAGAGTGAAAACAAGATAGACGACAATGCACTTGAACTTGAGACCGACCGTCTTGATCTATGGTACGGACCTTATATCTCTTTTAATATACTTTTTTAGGGTTAGGACTACACATATGGCTGCTAAAACCATATTGTAAGTGCTCTATTCTAATATTGGTTAACATAATGTATATTCTCTTTAAAAAGACTTTTGAGGAGATGACCCCTATTTGGTGATATAGCACTTGTGAAAGACTTTTGCTGTCTGGTCGTAACGACACTTTATGGTGTAACGGCTACGCTTCTTCTTTTTGTAGAGTTTGGCGCGTTGACGGGTAATAAAGAGCTTATGTCCATCTGACATCAAAAAACAGCTCTGATCGATGCCGTGCCGTACATAAGCTTTGTCGTAACATGTTGGTGTCAACAGTGGCATTTTAAAAACACCGAATATAGTAGACTTGGACATTAATGTCAGTTCTGCAGCCTGAGCACTGCTCAACAGAAGTAAGGTTGTTAATAAAAATTTCATAGTGTATATTACTCTATTTCAGCCAAGTCTCTTATATACTCCGTGACTGTCCTTTATATAGTGGCACCCTAGGGTCAACAATCAGATAAAACTTGTATAATAAAAGAAATAATCTTGTACAGTGGATCAATACACATGTTTATTAAGATACTGAAATATATAGCACTTTTTTTCGCCACACTTATGACCTTGCTTCTTTTGATAGTTGGCATACTTGCCATCCCTTCTGTCACTCAAAAAGTCATTACATCTTCTCTTAAGCATTTTTTAGAGGTCAATGCCTCTGTTTCACAGGTAAAACTCTCTTATCAGGGTCTACGTGCTTCCGGGAGACTCAACCAAAAAGACCGTTTTGAACTCCAGGCACAATTGGAGAGCCTTAATAAAGCTGTTGTCACCCTGCACTATGATGGTGATGTCAACACCTTCTCTAAAGTAGCGACCGTTGAGCTTCCTTATATCGCCACTGTACTTGACGCACGCTTTAGCACTGACGACCTCTCCCTGGATCTAAATGCCACGCTACTCGAAGGGGACCTAAGTGCCAACCTGAGTTTAATGACATGGAGCTATCATTACCAAATAGAAAACCTTGATCTTGACAGTTTTCGTACGCAGCAAAAAACGCCTATAGACAACTACGCTTCAGGAGCGCTCTCAGCAAAGGGTAATGGCATTATAGAAGCGCCCTACACTGTCACTTTTTGGTTGACAAGTCAGGACTTACAACTTGAAAACAACGTTACAGGTCTCATCTCACCAGACCTCGAGACCCCGCTTCCTCTAGACTTAGAGGTCAAGGGTAGTGTTGGTGCGGATACGCTCTTGACGCAGTTAACCATAAAGAGCCCCCTACTTGATGCAAACATATCCAAGTTCTTGTATGATTTCAACCGAAGTACCATACAACTCCATTTAAACCTACTTAACCACCAAAAAGAGATCGCACCTGTACAAAAGCTCTATGTTGACTGTAATACCTCCATAGGTAATGAGATCAACGCTACTTACTTGTTAAAAGCTGATGGGTACCAACTTAGCACACAGAGACTTACCTATGATCTTAACACCAGTGCTCTTGAGTTAGACTATAAACTCTCCTCATTAGAGTCAAAACCCATAGATCTTCAAAACGAAAACCAGCTTTTTGGTGCCCTGAGCTATAGAGATGAGAACCTGAGTCTCTCCTTGGACGCAAAATCCATAAATAGCCCTATTTTACTTACTTTACAGCGCAATCAGCTCCATGCCATATCAAATAATATCCCATTGAAGTCACTACAAAACATAGGGAACCAAGAGGTTGTTACAGAGGGTGATCTTTTTGTAGAAGTAGATGCTAACATAAGCAGCGAACCTTTACTGTGGAGTGCCTATCTCTCAAGTAAAAACCTGAAACTGCCCTTGAAATACAGAAAAGATATTGGTTTAAAAAACGACCTCTCCCTAACCCTGTCTGCCAACAACGAAGCCAGTGGCGATATAGTACTCCGCCCTACTCTTTGGAGTAATATCGGTCTCATCAACTATACAGCACTGCGTTATAACCCAGAATTGTCACTGCTCTTTTTTAACTTTAATGCTCAAAAGGTCAAAACTGCTTACTATAAAACCCCAAAACTCAACATCAAAGGCTCTCTAAACCTTAAAAAGAGCCGACTCAACAAAACAGTGCTTACAACACCTTATGAAAATGTTGTCATTAAAAGAGTTACCTACTCTGACAAGGGAACTAAGGCTCAAGTAAAGTTTATGCTTTCACGACTCGATAGGTTTGGACGTTTAAATCCTGACTACAGACTGCATGGCGAGACTTTCCTTAATTATACACCTGAAAAAACCGTTTTAACACTTGACAGTAAAGAGTTGGGTCATCTTGATTTTCAACAAAAAGAGAAGGTCATCACACTCTCAGGAAGCACGCTTCCGATAAGACAGATCAGCGACCTCTTAAATGAACCAAGTATTGGGAATGGAGACATTAACTACACCCTACGCTACTCTCCCTCCTCAATAAAAGCGACAGTCGACTCTGAGCGGATCATCGGTGATGGTGACTTTAACACGTCAGTGCGTCCTTTTAAACTTAACTTTACCACTTCGTTAAAGTACCATAAAAAACATTATCATGGTAATGCAACACTTCACACAGACAATGAACACTTTACCATCAGTAATATCGTGGTAGACCTCTCTAAAGATCGTGTTAGCAGTAAGTACAAACTCAAGATCGATAAACTTGAAGAAAACACTTTTATACTTCCCAAAGAGTTTGAAGGCCCACTTCTCCTCAGTGGAGATTTTGAACAGAACGTCTATCAGCACCTTACCCTTCAATTAACAGACTTTCAACTACCCACTAAGTGGCATCAAAAGTTAGAAGCTAATGCAAGCACACCGCTTGAGACCAATGCAACTATAGAGGTCTTCAATGATAAAGGGTTGATCAATTTTAATGGGCAAGTGAGTACCACCCTCTTAAAACTCAATGTAAATAAAAGTGATTTTAATTTAAAAACGGGTGATTTTAATTTTAACACAGATCTCAAAACCAAACTCTGGCTCAAAGACACCAACATATCAACCGCAGGAAACTACAGAAAAACCTTTATAACAGTACCTAAAGCTACGCTCGACACAGCCCATCAGGCCATAGCCTTAGAGAAGTTGCATTACACCTTTAAAGAGAGTAATCTTACTACCAAGTACAGCTTACGACTGAAACCTTATGCCAATGCACCATACCACTCTAAGGCTTCTATCTATGGTGATATTAAAACAAAACCCAACATTGATGTCACCATGCAGAGTAACTCTTTAGGCGGTGATTTCAGTGCCCGCTTTACAGATAAGTACTTCCATCTCAATGCTAAAGATGTCTCTATCGTCAAGCTACTTAAGTTTAGTGGACAAAAAGTCCCTATTTCACGAGGATCGTTCGATGCTATCATAGATGTCAACTCCCCTTCTCTACTTGAGGCCAACCTTACTACACTGCGTGGACAAAATGACATCAATATTACAGACATGGTCTTGGAAGGTATAGAACTCGATTCTATCCTAAAGACACTACGTAATTCACAAGATCTTAACCTGTTCCAAGGTGATTTGGGAGACCTGCCTCTTGTACGTTCTATTAAGGAGATTCCTTCAGACCTAGCCAATAAAGATTCCAACAACACCCACTTTCAAAAAATGCGGTTTTTAACTGACATCAATGAGACAGGTCTGCATTGTAGTGACTGTGCAATTGCCACTGAAGAGAATCTTATAGCAATAAAAGGTGGGATCAACCTTGAAAAGCAGACCTTTGATAAACTTTATGTAGGCATACTCTTTCCCAACAACTGTGCCTACTTTATTCAACAAGTGGATGGCAACTTGAGTGAACCTCAAGTCAAGCTTGCTGCTGCAGGTTTTAAAGTCGTTGGAGGTGCTGCAAAATCACTTATAGGTAATGTAGGAAGTGTCATAAATATTGGTGCTGACGTGATTAAGGGAACAGGACATGTCGTAGGTGATGCCGCCAGTTATGTTCCTGTTGTTGGAAAAAAAGCAGATGCGGCCTTAACAGCAGTCACAGATGCACCAAAAGATGGTATGAGCAAGATCCAAAAGTGTATGCCATTTTACACAGGTGCTGTTGTTTATCCTCAACCGTTAAACAAGCACCCAAAAGAGCAATGAGCATCGCAACAATAAATAGTCAAAACAATATGATAACTCAAATAAAAATGCATCTTAATCTTTCTGTCTTCGTTCTGCCATCATATTTCTTTTAGCAGCCATATTACCAGCGTTCATGTTTAGTATTCTAATAAGGGGCCTATCTCTCTTAATCTAATAGATACATAACACTGCGACTTATCTTTTAACACTACTAATAATTACTAGATCACGCTCAGAGTGTTTTATAGAGGATTGAGTCCACATTAAGATGAAAATGGGGCTCAGAGTGCTTATATGTAAGGTTAACAGCTATATGTTTATCGTCTCTATTATATGAACAACTGTTATTTTAAAATAGCAACAAATTTTTATTTGTTCACCTGATTTATTGACTCCTTTTTCCAGTGCATTTCATCCAATCAACCTCTCTAAAATAGATCATGAATTCCCTATTTTAAGGGACATATAGATATGAACAACTGTTCATATAAGAATAAGGATTTACTACTAAAGGTGAACACTTGTTCATATATAATTAAGCATAAGTTAACAACTGTTCATATATAGTTATGGGACATATTAACAACTGTTCACCTGAGGATATTATGCAAGAAAGCGGTAGTGGTAACAACACTAAGAAACTCATATTAAAAGCCAGTATGGAACTCTTCTCGGAGTTAGGTTATAAGGCTGCATCGGTACGTAAAATAGCTTCAAAAGTTGGGATACGTGAGAGTGCACTCTACAACCACTTTACCAATAAAGAAGAGATCTTTACGGCCGTTGCTGCCACCCTGTTTGCCACCCCTACTTCAGCTAAACAGAGTGAGCTGAGCATTGCAGAACGTGCCAAAGGTGGTAAGAAGTTTCTCTTCTCGTTTATTGTTGGTTATAAGCTTATGACCTTCGATGCAAAGAACGAACGTCTCTTTCGGATCTTAATGATCGAACTACTGCAAAACAAGACCATACGTGACAGTTTTAAAAGTGAATTCCACAATAACAACATCAAAATGCTCTCGGAAGCCTTCTTTGTCATGATGCAAGAGGACCTCATACGTTCAGGAGACCCAAAATTGATGGCTATGGAGTTCCTGAGCCCTCTTTTCTACCTTAGACTGCAAGTGACCCTCATGAAGGTAGATGGAGAGCCTACAACGGCTCTATCGACGCAGTTTGAAAAGCATCTCGAATTCTTCTGGGAATCAGTGGCTATCTAGTCTATTGTTGTACAACCTCACATTTAAAGATCTATTTGACTTAACAGCCTCCAGTAAGCCTAAACAGACACCTTTATGTATTGATATTATGAAGTATGATTCGTATTATAGGGACTTTATATTTACATTGTATGCAAAGGATTGTTTGTAAATTTTATAGATAAACTCTATCTTGATGTGATATTTCCAACCTTTATATACTGTGGCAGCCCAAACTTTTTCTCTCTGTCGCGTCAGAGAGATAGTTTTTGAGAAAAAGAGAGAGACGCTGTTGTTGACAGGAAGTATCTTTCAACCTAAAGTAGTCACTCAATCGTTCTTTATACTGCTACGACTCCAGTAGTTCCTGATGAGAGTTTGTTTGAATTGGGATGAAAGCGAAGTAGCTTTCACATAGATTGATGCGTCACCGCTTGCTCTTCCCCTCTAGCATCTGCAAGGCCGAACGGAGTTTCATTTCTGCCGTTAAAAAAATGACACTGTATGACCGTAGGGAGTTTGGCATTTTTAGGCAGAAATGAAACGGAGTGAGGGAAGTCGGTAGCTACCGACTTGTGACCAAAGGAAATGCCCTTGGGTAAAGCCCGCTAGAGGCGGTTTTTCTGTTTATCTTTTTTTCGAGTAAAAAAGAGAAAGGGTATTCGATAAAAGTCAATATTTGAAATATACAAGTAATATATTCTTACCAAAGCTAAAAAACCAGAAACACCTATTTTAGGCTTAAACTAAATAATATGAAAGAAAACAGTGGAAGTTTATGATGGAAAATCATATAAAAAGTAATAGGTATCCCAATAAGCCGGGTTTTGTTGATGTGGAAATTAATCTACTCTATATATTACTATATAGCTCTAGCGAGACAATAGCAATGTAAGACGCTAACCATCTGTCTCTTGCTGCCAGGTTGGGTTTACATAGCTTCCAAGATCACTCAA
>WGDB01000027.1 GCA_015493495.1 Helicobacteraceae bacterium
AGCTCAAAAAGCTCAACATCCTCGCACCCCTGCACAACCCTGCCAACATTTTAGGCATAGAGACCCTGATGCAACTGGTTCCAGACCTTCCCAACGTCGCTGTTTTTGACACCGCCTTTCACAGTACCCTTCCCAAAGAGGCCTTTTTATATGCGCTGCCCAAAAAGCTCTACGAAGAGGCCCAAATACGCCGTTACGGTTTTCATGGTACCTCACACCACTATGTCGCCCAAGAGTGTTCCAAGATCTTAGAGCGACCGCTTTCTGAACTTAACCTCATCACCCTGCACTTGGGTAATGGTGCCAGTGCATGTGCCATAAAAAATGGTGAGAGTGTTGATACTTCTATGGGCTTTACACCCTTAGAGGGTCTTGTCATGGGAACACGTTGTGGAGATATCGATCCTGCTATTGTCACTTATCTGATAAAACAGCAAAAACTCTCAGTAGAAGCAGTCTCCACCCTGCTCAACAAAGAGAGTGGCCTTAAAGGTCTTTGTGGAGAGAACGACCTCCGCCTCATCATCGAGAGAGCCACACAAGGCGACAACGATGCCATAACAGCTTTAGATGTCTTTGTCTACCATATACGCAAATACATAGGTGCATACATAGCTCTTTTGGGAGACGTTGATGCCATCATCTTTACTGGAGGCATAGGTGAACATGCCGCTTTAGTCCGACAAAAAGTGATGGAAGGTTTTGATAAGAGTTTTGGGATATTACTGGACAACAGTAAAAATGAACATCTCTCTTCTTGCATGATACACCAGGCCAACAGTCGTATCAAACTTTTAGTCATCGCTACCAATGAAGAGTTACAAATCGCACTTGAGACCACTGAAATGGTTAAAAAATTATAAAATAACATAATTTAATAACTATCTAAGAAATTGTAGCTACAATCATCTCAACACTACGATATTTCGTATGTGCAGTTCTCAGTTTCATTTTACAAAAAGTTCTGTGTGCAGTTGGTTTTTACCATTCTCGGCAGATCATTTTACGAAAATTTCGAGATCTTCTCATGATTAAGTTGCTAACGCGGCTTTTTCATCACTTCCTATACATCTTCTAATAACCTATTGGCTAAAATAACTTTTTAATAAAAGGCCACAAATGAAATACGAACTTAAAGACGAATACATAGAACTATACAAACTCATAAAATTCCTGGACCTTGTAGACAGTGGTGCTGACGCCAAGATGATCGTAGCCGATGGCCATGTCATGCGTAATGGTGAACAAGAGTTACGTAAACGTGCCAAGATCCGTAAAGGCGATACACTCGTCATCGGAGACACCACCATAGAAGTCATATGATGAAAATACTGTTTATGATCTTTCTCAGTACACTCTTTTTATGGGCAGACCATACACCAAAAACATCTGAAAAAAGTTCACTGACTGCTCATGAGCAGCAGATCATCACGGAAGCAAAGATCATCTCCCAACATTACGAGGAGTTCATCGATACACGCCCTTCCAAACAGAAAAAGAGGCTGGCTATGACGCTTAAAGAGGAGATAGAGACCTTTCAGGCACTCTATGAAGGTTCTCCACTTATACAACCTGCACTTGGACTTTTGGTAGAGGTTGACGACTATCTCGACAACACCAAGTAAGCTCTTATAACCTTGATATTTCAATTATAAAAATCATACCAACCTGCTCTAGCACAAACGAAACATCACCTTAAAGACAAAAGAAAATCGATATAGAGGTCTGATGTAGTACCTGCCTACGCCTGTCCTCGCTTATGTATACTGTAACCCAGCTCTCTCGAACTCTCTATAAAATCTTTTTTTAACTTTTTACGCAAACGGTGGACAACCGCTGCTATAGCATTGTTGGAAACATCCTTTTGCCATATCTTTTCACGCAGGTCATCAAAGGTCACTACATTTCCTGAGTGTTGTAAAAGAAGATACAAAAGGCTGCGCTCTATTTTAGTCAGAGGTACCGGTGCATCCAAACCATAAAGTGTCATTGTATCAAGATCATAGCTGTAGAATGCATCCTCATCTATGATGATCCTGCCGGAGACAAAACGACGCGCTTCTATCTTTTTAACCCGAAGCAGCAGCTCCTCTATCTCAAAAGGTTTTTTCAGATAGTCTTCACAACCTAGAGCAAATGCTTTTTCTATGTGTTCCAAATCAATATAAGAAGAGATAAACATAAAGTCTGTTGAAGGGAAAGAAGGTTTTAACTCACGCATAAGCTCAAAGCCATCTTGATTGGGGAGATTGATGTCAAGTATAAAAAGATCGACCTCTTCTTTTGAGATATTCTCGATCAGATCATCAGCGTCTTGAAAAGAGTGTACTCTGTAACCATTTTTTTTGAGTAATAAAGTAATCGCAAAGTTTAAAGCTTCATTGTCTTCAACTAAAACTACTGTCATTGTCTGTATTGTCATATATCTGTCATTAATAAGCTCTATAATCCATTTAAGATATTATAACCATATAACAAGGAAATGCCCATGAAAAAAGTTCTGGTCATAGAAGACAATAAAGTCCAGGCCAGTATTTTATCACTCAGTATCAAGAGTCATGGATATGATGTCGTACATGTCGACAGTGGAGAAGCCGCCCTTCATGTTCTCGAGAAAGACCATGACTTTGCACTGATCACACTGGACATCAACCTTGTCGGTATGAGTGGACTTCAGTTTCTTGCATATCTTCGCAAGGAGAAGGCATATGATGATATCCCCGTCGTGATCATTACAGCACTTCGCCACGAAAAATACCTGAAAGAAGCACGGGCCTATGGTGTCAGCGACTACTATGTCAAGCCCATCTCTTTCAGTGACATTAAATCCATGCTCAAGGTGTACCTTCCCTAAATGAAAAAAATTATTACATTCCTGCTGCTTCTCTTTTTTGTTCTTATGATCTACACGGTTCTCTCCAAAGGTATTGATCTCTTCAGCCCCAAAGAAGAGTTTATCTATAATTTGAAAAGTGCTCCTATCCTCCCGGTTTCATACCTGCATGAAGCAAATTCACGCCAATTACCTATAGATAAAAACACCATCGCCCTCTATAGTGTTCATCCTGACACTTCCATGCTTGAGCGTATCTTTAAGACTGCCGGCATACCCTATTATGTCTGTACCTCTATGGAAGAGATCAAACAGGCACAGATCCTTTTTCTTGACCTCTCTATGAACCATCCAGTCACACTTACCCAGAGACAGATCGACCAGCTTTATGACTTTGTCGCCAAAGGCGGGATCGTTATAGGCAATGAGGTACTTGCAACCCGTTACGGTGCGCTGAAAGCACTTTTTGGCTACCGCAGTTACACCCCAAGCAAAGCGCATAGAGAGCTCCATTTAAAACATTCTCCCTACTTTACTTTTTTAAACCAGCCTGAAGAGCGAAGTTATGAGCTTTCAACAATCCAGCAGGCCCCTTTCACAAATGCCATCGACGTGGGTACAGCCAAGGTACTGGCGACTTATGAAGACAAGCAGGTAGCCATAACACTCAACAATTTTCATAAAGGCGAAGCCTTACTGCTGGGGGTATCCCTTTTTGATCTTCGTTACCGTAACCTCTTTTCCAAAGACTATGAAGCCAATGTTGAATATGCCAACGGTTATGAACCCCTCTCTGACATGATCGTCTTTTTGCTTAAAGGCATATACACCAAAAAGCTCAAAGCCTCTCTGATGCTCAACACTGCCAAGGGGGCCAACCATGCCAGTGTGGTCATTACCCATGATGTAGATTATGAGTATTCCATGAAGAACATCGAAAAGTTCGTAGCTCTCGAAGAGGCGCAAGAAGTCAAGAGTACCTATACCATTCAAACCAAATATATCAAAGACTACAAAGACAACCCTTTTTTCAAGGCAGACACACTGCAATACATTCTTGATGCCCAGGCAAAAGGTTTTGAGGTCGCGTCGCATACTGTCTTACATACAGAAAACTTTTTTACACTTCCCAAAGGAGACTGCAAGGAGCATTACCCAGAGTACAAGCCATTTTCCATGAGTGCCCTTAAAGACAGTGGACACCCCACCCTCTGTGGAGAGTTAAAAGTCTCAAAAGAGCTGCTGCTTGGCAGCGGTATCAAAGAGGTCGTCTCTTTTCGAAGTGGCCACCTCTACTACAACCCCAACCTCCCCCAGGTCATGGAGGCACTCGGATACCGCTTCAGCTCCTGTTTTTCAGCAGAAGATGTACTCAGCTATTTTCCCTACCGCTATGTCTATGACTACAAGACACTTTCTCATGAAAGCAAGATATGGGAACTTCCGATGACCTATGAAGATGAAGCCTTTCCCCCACTCTATTTTCGTGTAGACCAAGCATTAAAACTCTTTGAAAAACTGTACAGACATGGAGGTGTCTTTACCCTGTTGGTTCACCCTGATCTTACAGTATCAAAACTCAAGAATCTGGATCTCGATTTTCAGCGTTCATTTGTAGAGCAGCTTCCCGATGATGTATGGATCGATACGATGAAAGCTGTCGGAACCTACTGGGATCAGCGTGACCGTATCGTATTTCGTTACAATGTCAGTCACAATAAGATCGATCTGATGCTTTTTTCTGCTGTTGATATGAAAGATGTCAGTTTTGTACTTACAGGGGTGCAATTGCATCCAGGCCAGCCTGGTGTACAGCTTAAAGGCGATCTTATGGTCCTCGATATCAAAAAAGGGTTGAACCATTGGGAATTAAAGCGGGATTGATCTTTCTTTTTGCCTTTGAGATGATCAGTGCATCTGCACTTGACATGAAACTGCTCTCAAAAAGCAGCTACCTTGATCAGGTCACGATGCCAGACGATACACAGTACATTGTCTATCTCGACAAACTGCCTAAGGACACTCCGGAAAAAAACAATATCAAAGAGACCTATCTGCAGCCAAAATGGAAGTTTTATCACCAAAAACGTACTAACAAGACTATGGCAATCGCGACTTTGGCACCGCAGAACAACTGGTTTGATGCAACATCTTTCAATACCCTCGATATACAGGGAAAATGTAAAGACTGTCAGGTAGCATTAGCGGACAAAAACCTTTTTCTAAAAGAGGACAACTACCATATCGCTCCCTTTTCCTCTCATGTACATCTCAACCAGACATCACAAAAACTTGATTTCAAAGAGTTGAAGTATCTAATTTTAACAGCAGACAAAAAAGAAGATATCAATGTTACATCCCTGCTTTTTCATACTCGGTTTCCATCTGGAACATCATTTGAACAGCACTTAAGTGTCTGGGCCTGGGCCCCCAATGATGTTGATCTACCTCTATTAAAAAAGCATCATATACAAAGAGTCTATCTACAAATAGGAAAAGGGTTTGAAAAAGTAGCAAAAACGCTTTATCAAAATGGTTTCACTGTTTACGGGCTCGATGGTGATCCACATGATATCTTTGATGCCAAAAGACTTCAAAAGAGCATCAAACGTATAGCTGCACTCAATCTACACGAAAAAATCATCAGTGGATTCGAGATCGATGTCGAACCACATATACTCAAAAGCTTTAATCTCCAAAAAGAAGATCATATAAAGCGATTTATGACACTGATCCATACCCTTGCCCAAGAGCTTCATCGACATGGACTTAAGTTCTCTATCGTCACACCATTTTGGTATGATGCACTAAAATGGAGAGGCAGTCCTCTGATCAACAGCGTCATAGATACAGCAGATGAAACTGTTTTGATGAGCTACCGCAGTAATGCCAAAGCAGTCATAAAGATCTCTGAGTACGAGCTGGTTTATGCCAGTTTAAAACATAAGGATCTGCGTATTGGTGTAGAACTTATGCCAATTGCTGATGAAGAACACCACCTCTACAAAATTGGCCAACCCACGCCCTGTATCGCTGCTCAGAAGATCCAACAAAAGTGTCGTAATTTGACCTTTGTTCAGCACTACACCATAAAAGGCAGTGATCTCAGTTTCTATCAACAAAACGACCAACTACAAAAACTGTTGGAGACACCCGTCGATTATCCGGCATTTAAGGGTTTTGTTCTTCACCAGATGCGAGCACTGCACTAAGATGCTCCACCTGCCTGTTAAAGAAATAGGCATTAATATAAGTCACTTTATCATCCTCATCCATGATCTCCGAAATGATCGGAAGCATGTCTCTAAACCTTTTAAAATCCCGTGCAACAAGTGAAACAAATATTATCCCTTCTTTACGACAATTACGTTTTTCATTGGCGACCAACTCTCTAGAAACAGGAAAGCGTGGGTCCAGAAGACAGATCACTTTTTCAACACCCAACTCATGATGTAGCTTTTTCAGCTCTTTAGCAGTGGGGTAGCTACCCACATACAGATCATCTCTTACCTTTACAGGAGGGCTTTTGAAAGCTCTCAGCGGATCAAAATGCTCTTCTATACGATCAGCATTGACGGCGAACATGATCATATAAAAACTGAAAAACAGAAAAAACAGTATCGTGCGGATACTATAAAACCAAAATACTCGTACCCTGTTCATATGGACTTCCTTTTGATCTCACCCCAGGAGGTATTGAAAAAGTTAAAAGTTGCCACAAAACTTTCGACCTTAAGCAGTGGACGATAAAAGAAAGGCTCAATCAAACTGTAAAATAGTAGAACATAGATATCTTTCAAGCTCACAAAACGGTGTTTCACAAAGAACTCCAGAGACAAAGAACTGATATTGAGCAGAGCACCCCACACAAATTCCAACAGAAAAAAGATCCAGATCGCATCTTGGTTCAAAAGACCAAAAAGATAAAATATCACAATAGAGATCAGTCCAAGCACTGTGATCATTGGAGAGAGTGCTTCTATAAATAGAAAATAAGGCATGGCCAGCATGCCAACCTTTCTATATTTTGGATTAAGCATCATCCCTTTGTTGTAATAGAGTGTTTCTAGCAGTCCTCTATGCCACCTGTTACGTTGTTTTAACAAAGAGGCATAGTCGTTGGGTGCCTGCGTCCAGCACATAGTCTCAGGAATAAAACGCACCGTATGTGCGACCTTATGGTCATAACTGTAACGATGCATACGTATCAACAGGTCAAAATCCTCACCAATAGTATGGCGATAACCATCGATCTTGAGAACAATATCTTTTCTGAAAACTCCAAAGGCGCCAGAGATGATCAGCAAAGCACCCATCTGGTCCCATGCCGTTCTTCCTGCCAGAAAACCCCTGGCATACTC
>WGDB01000028.1 GCA_015493495.1 Helicobacteraceae bacterium
AGTAAGCGTCACTGGCATTTACATCTGTTATGCCCATCTCCAAGCGTACTCTCTGAGCTATGTTGGGGATGGGGAGAAGTCCTGTTGGTGCACCTGCATAAGTAGCGTTAAAGACACCCTGAAGTTGGTCGTCACTTAACCCTTTTGAAAGAAAAATTTCATCAAAGTAGACTCCCATCTGCTCCTCTACATACGTCAGAGCCTCTTTTTCTATCTTGTTTTGAACACTATCCAAGATAGTCGCCTGTAACGCTTCTAGTTCTTTACGACTAGGTGCACCCAGCTCTTCACCTATGACTGCCATAGGTTCAAGAAGGTCTAAGATGTTTCTTATTGACTCTTTTATCTCTCCTAGACTATCTCTTAGTTCACAGCCACTTAGTTCGCTTGGAACACCTAAAAGCTGGTTTTCGTAACATTCATACCACTCTTTTGCCGGCTCATAGAACTTTTCTCGCTCTACAGCTTTATACATAGAGACATTGTTGTCATTCATAAAGTCTGCTATAGTCTCTTTTACTTCACAACCTCTGTCTCTCATGACTTGTGCGACATCTTCTATGGCTACACCACTGAGTTCTCCATCAGCACAAGAACTCCACTCCTCAAAGTCTTCTACGAGAAGTGTCTCTTTTCTCATAGTGTTTACCAAGGTCTCACTCATAGCCACACCATAAGCACTCATAGCTTCATCTATGTCGTTATTCCAGCTTAGAAGCAGACCTTTTATAGGTGATACATTTGAGTTTAGAACTTCAGCGAGGTCTATAAGCAGTTTGTTTATAAGCACAAGGGCATCACCAACCTTTTGAGCCTCTTGTCTTACATCTTCGGCTCTGCTTAAAAAGTCATACTTATAGTGAAGGGCCCTGTTTTCCAGTTTTGTGGCTTCAGAAAGTATCGTGTCGTTAAAGTTTATTACTGCATCCCTGGCTGCATTACAAACAGGGTCATCTACCATTGTCGGCACAGGTCCGCATATTTTATTACCCAACCAATCTTCTATGCACTCATCTTTATATCCAGGTATTTTAGGACAAGCTGGAGGGTTGGGCTTGAGTTCATCTAGCTTGTTTCTCCACTCTTGAAGTTTTGAAAGCGCTTTTGTTTCAAAACCTTGCATCTCTGTGGTCGCCTTAGCCAAATCCCCAAAACGTTGGTTGTCTATATTGGCTAAAAGAGTGTAAAGCTTATCTGTATATTTTTGCTGTTGGTCTATGTTGGCGTTTGAGTTGTTAATGATCTTTTGCAATAACTCTAAAATAACCGTAGTTTGCTCTGTAGTTATAGCATAACCATAGTAGTTTGAAATCATCTTTAAGATTTCTTGGTCTATTTCCGCCCAAACAGGCTGGTTTGCCAAATCGTCTACCCCATTTTTCAACTTCGTTATAGCAGCTAAATGCTCTCCACCAAGAGCAGTGTACTGCTTTTGTATCGCATCAGGGTATATAAGCGTATCTCTTATGTACTCGCCATACTCTTTATCTAAAAGCAACTGGTCTCCAAAGTCACCTAAAAGCGTTCCTTGAACATCTCTTAACGGTGGTGTTCTGTCAGCTATGAACTGTTCTAGTTTTATATGACGGTATTCAGAAACTACTGTATCTTCAAAAAAAGAGAAAACTTCTCCGCTGTATTGGTTAATGTAAGTGTGTGAAAAAACATCAGTTGATGCATGGGTGAGATATCCGTAGGCAAATGCTTTTGGTTTCATACCCTTTTCTCCTTTTTTCAGAAGATACTCCAACCATTGGCTAGAGTACCAAACACTCCCATCATCTTTAGAACCGTTAGTTATACCGCCTGGGTGTACTATCATCTGTCCGGCAACCATGTCAGGAACAGCATCTGGCCCTATGGTTCCCATGAGGTATGTTGACTTGTTGTTTAAAATCGCCTCTTTGACATCATATGATGGTGCTATTTTGACAACCCTGTTTGCCCCTAACTCAAAACTTAAAAGCCCATCATCTTCCAGGTCGTTTATAACTTCCTGTCCTACCCACATATGTGTCTCTAGTTTAAAGGCCTCAGCTGGAACACTCCCATCCACTAATAATGACAAGCCAATCAGAGATTTTATGATTAGAATTGGCGTTCATTTATATTTCCTTATAAGTAAATTCTATTAGAAGCATACCTAAAATATAATAAAACACAAGAAAACATAAAAACATAAAACAAAGAGGGCTGTTAAACCGATTCTTTGTATAAGATATATCATGGTTGGTATATTATTGGACAATTGGAGACATTTACATTTGATAACTGGTTTGAATATCGGTGGACATTTTTGAGTGAGGCGTATGGATGTGGTGTCGGGATGTTCTTATTGATCTGGAAGAGGAGAAGTAATGTTGAATGTTGAATGTTGAATGTTGAATGTTGAATGTTGAATGTTGAATGTTGAATGTTGAATGTTGAATCAATTATAGAAGGATGTCACATATACTATTTTTCTACCTTAAAAGTGCTTTCTTCTTGGACATTTTGTAGTTTATAAAAATTAAGAATATCATCTTCTAAGACCATCTTGCAAAACTCGGGTTCTTTACCCATGGCCTCAAGTTCGATGACCAGTTCTATGATCTCTTGTTTTAGGCGAACTTCTGGAGTGACGTATCCACAAGCACCCATTTTAAAACCTATTGACCGATGTCGGAGAGTGCTTTAGTCACTGCTTCTTTAAGTTCAGGAGAGATACGGTCTGCCTTGTCACGAATCCACTTTAAAAAGCCTGGATCTTTTTCAGCGACTTCTGCCGGTGTCTCACCACGGTATTTTGCAAATGGTATGGTGATCTTGATCTGAGACTTGGTGTCTGCCATGATCTTTTCCATGGTGTAACGCAGATCGCCATCAAGATCAAAGGTGTCGATCATGTATTGAAGTGAGTTACGATCGTTAAGCGCGATTTCTTCGAATGTCTTGCCTTTGTGTTTACCAAAAGTCATGATGTCGAGCATGATAGGTGCAGAACAGAGTTCCATCATCTCATCACGATCTTGACCGTCCGCTAAAAGATGGTCTAAAAAGAGTTTAAGTACCACAACATCACCCAAAGCATCGTGTGCACGTACTTCTACACCCAACTCTTCGATGATCTCAGGTTCACGCTTGTAAAGTCCCAACTCATAACGTTTGTGCTGAAGACCGTGCGGTGTGTTCAGCGGATACTTTTTACGTAAGATCCTATATGTGTCGATAAGCTGCATCTGGGAGGTAAAGCCCTCTTTTGCCAGCATCGCCTCATCAAACTCGGCATTTTGAATGACCAGGATGTTCTCAGGGACATTAAGTTCGTTAAGACGGGCAAATGCTTTGGTATCTACACAGGCAGGTTTGCCTTCGAGCATCTCCGGTGTGATCCCGTGGATCGCCATAGACTCGAACTTCGTCTCAAGTGGTGCCGTACAAAGATCGTCATACATCTCAAGGATCTTTCCATCTATGTCCGTTACCAGATAACTGAGTTGTATAATACGGTCTTCTTCGTCTACGCCTGTTGTCTCTGTGTCTAATATAATATATTTCAAATTTTTCCTTTAGTAACGCAATTATACTCTTTTTTTTTCAAAGCTTATGTCAGCTTTTTATAGGCAGTTGTATACAGAACTCCGCCCCACCCTTTTCACTGTTGATCGCGTAGATCTTACCCTTCATGTGCTCTTGCACAATCATTTTTGCCATATAGAGTCCAAGAC
>WGDB01000029.1 GCA_015493495.1 Helicobacteraceae bacterium
CCACATGCCCTGCTCCAACCACTACAAAATAATGCTTTTTAGTTTTAAGATAACCCAGTATCTTCTCAGTCATCTTATAGTTACGCTTGGTGATGAGCTCTTCGTAAATACCTGTTAGTCTTGGGTCAACCACCAATGAGGAATCTACTATTATTGCCAGTGTTTTGGCATCACCCTCTTTCCAACTTTTGAACATCTTGTTAAGCATTGGTTCCATCTCATGCATCTCATCTAAGGTATAACGTAGTAAAAGGTCTTGAAACTGTTTGTCATTTTTACTCAAAAGTGCCATCTGAGACTCTGCAGATTCCAACTCTAAGACAGCTTTTGAATCTCTTTTGGCCTTTTGCAAAAAGTGCTGATCGATCCCGAGGTTCGGGTCATACCCCAGACGTACCATCTCCATAACACTCAACTGCAGCACTACTGTCCAAGGGCGCATCGGTTGCATGATCTCAAGAGAGAGGCCTACCGCTTTAAGATATGTTTGCAGACTTTTGTAGGTCTGTGTAGAAAGCTCCGTTTTGAGACTTTTACCTGGAGGATACATTCCTAATGTCATCATAGAGTTTTGGATGACCTGCATAGAGTGTGGACTTGAAGGATCAAGCTCCACTACCAGAACATCACTCTCTTTATAAGCTTCTTCTATAGGCTTTTTAAGAGGATAGAGTTCTGGTTTGGCCAAGTGTATAGAGCCCAGAAGGTAGACGGTAGCGGTTCTTGACTCTGCTTTGTAAAGGATGCTTTTGGCATCAAGAGAGAGTGTCAGTAAAAATAAGAAAAATAGCTTAGAAAAGAGGGCTAAACGCATACAAGACCTTTAGAAGTTGATCCGTGTAGTTTAGCAGAGCCTTTGTAAAACTCTCTCTAACTCGCGAAGTCCCTCTTGAAAACCTGCTTTTTCACCACGATCTCTTTTTGTTTCTCTTTTCGACGGGTGTCTTTTTCGACAAAGATCTTTTTACGACTGACAGGGTCAAGTTCTGTGTAGTACATCACGGCTGAGTAGGTTCCCGGTGTCGGGATGAAGACCTGAGCTTGTTCAGGGTTCATCTTTAACTCTTCTGTGGTGAAACGCTTTAACTCATGCATGTCTTTCTCTTCACAGCCAGGGTGCGCAGCGATAAGGTAGTAGGTCAAAAACTGGTTTTTACCCTCTTCTCTGTTAAGCCTGTCATAGAGTTTTTTAAAGTCGACCAGGGTCTGCTTGCCCGGTTTTCCCATAAGGTCAAGAACATGCTGTTCTGTGTGTTCAGGTGCCACCTTCATCTGTCCAGAGATGTGATGTTGTACCATCTCTTTTAGGTAGGAATAACCACTTTTTTTGTCTTCGGTAATAAGGTCATAACGTACACCAGAAGCGACAAAAGCTTTACGTATACCAGGGATCTCACGCACCTGTTTCATCATGTTGACCACACGACTGTGGTCTACCCGCATACTTGAACAAAGATGGCGCGAGTCCACACAGCGCTGATGATCACAAGTACCAAGTTTAAGTTTTTTGTTACACTCATAACCGTACATGTTGGCGGTCGGACCACCAAGGTCTGAGATGATGCCTTTAAAGTCATTATAGGTCGTAAATTCTTTGGCCTCTTTGACTATAGAAGTCTCAGAACGGGTTCTGATGGTACGTCCCTGATGTACACCGATGGCACAAAAATTACACTCGCCCCAGCAGCCCTGATGGGTCATGATAGAAAACTTGATGGTCTCAAGACACTTCACCTTGCCTTGAGGCTGATGATAGGGGTGCAGTTCCCGCGTAAATGGCAAGGCAGAGACACCATCCATCTCACTCTCATCCAAATAATCACATGGCGGAGTTTGGATGCTGTAACGGGTGTCTACCTTTTGGCAGAGCCCTCTTGCCGCGATGGGGTCGTTGTTGTCATAAAAAAGATCAAACAGGTCGATGAACTTGTTTTTGTCTTCGAGACACTCAGCATGAGAAGGAACCTGATGGTACTCCTCCACAGGCTCCTTGGCGATGTAACAGATGCCACGGATGTTTTTAAAGTCATTGCCTTGGTCTAAAGCAGTCACTAATTCCTGAAGTGCGATCTCGCCCATGCCGTAGATCAGGATGTCCGCCTTAGAGTCAAACAAAATGGGCTTGCGAAGTTTGTTACTCCAGTAATCATAATGGGTAATACGGCGCAGACTCGCCTCGATGCCGCCAAGTACGATAGGCACAGTGTTTTTGTAAAAACGGCGGATCAGGTTGGAGTAGACCAACACTGCACGGTCGGGACGCTTGTCGTTTTTGCCGCCCGGAGTATAGTCGTCCGAGTTACGAAACTTGCGGGTTGCCGTGTAGTTGGAGACCATAGAGTCGATGCTTCCACCACTCACACCCCAAAAAAGACGTGGCTCACCCAGACGGCCTATGTCATCAGCACTTTCTATGTCCGGTTGGCCGATGATACCGACCTTGTAGCCCATCTTTTCAAGCATACGACCTACAACAGCAGTACCGATAAAAGGGGAGTCGATGTACGCATCACCGGAGATCAAAACAACATCAAGTTGTTTCCAACCACGTTGATCCATCTCTTCTCTTGTCGTGACCAGAAAATCTTTTTCTGTAAAAGCAGGTTTGTTGTTTTTCTTGTTTTTATTAGGACTTCGTCTGCTCATGGTCTCTCATTTATAATAGATGTGAAATTATAGCTAAATAGTACTGTTTTGAATAACATATTAATTAATATCATACCTCTTTTTGGGTTTTATTGTCATATGTCAAAAGTATGTGATAATTATGGAGTAGAATAATGTCTCTAATTTTATATATACATAACCTCTATTACAAAGGAAAATTTTGAACGATAAAACAGAACTTGTAGAAAATGTCGACCTTCCCGAAGGGATGAATCCTGAGGTACTGAAACACATCATGTACCCTGAGAACTATGGAAAACTTGAAACGCCTGACGGTACAGGTGTCGCCATGGACGAGAAGAGCGGTGAGTTTGTCATCTTTACGGTTAAACTCGGGCAAGAGAGCATCGAAGATGTGAAGTTCGCTACCAACGGCTGTCAGGACACGGTCGTCGTCGGTTCCATGTTCACTGAGATGATCAAAGGCGAAAGTGTGGAGTATGCCAAAAAAGCGATCTCCAAGATCGAAGAGAAACTCGGAACACTCTCTGCACAACAGAAGATCTGTGCTGACATGGTCTTTAACGGCTTTATCGCTTCACTTATCAATGTCGCCAACCTCGCACAAGGCGAGGAAGAGGAGATGCACGTCATTAAAAGTGAAGAGAGTTGCGAAATAACACCCCAGGGAGAAGAGAATGAATAAACTATACCAGATCAAACACGAGCTGTGGCTCGACATCCTTTTTGCTTCGTTTGCTGTTAATGATCCTGTGATCAAAGAGAGACTCTATGACTTCTCCATGATCGCCTTTAGACACATGAAATGGCTTGGAGGTGCGATTCTTGAAGCTGGAGACGACTACAACTACGACAGAAGCAAGATGCTGCTCAAACGTAACTGTAATTTTGATATTTTCAAGTACCTCATAGAGGAGATCAAAACAGCACAGACACATTATGATGACAATGTTCTGATGGCGCGCATAAGCACTGATGAGAGTTATTTGGTAGAGTATCTGTCTGCCCTGCTCTCCAACAGTGCCAACGATGCAAAAGTTACCGCTTTTAACATGCACCGCAAGCTTCCCAACAAAACACTCGACATTACACAGACAGACTCTCTGACCATCTTCTTGTTCGAAGAGTCCTACAAAGAGTACGAACTCATTTTGGTCTATGCCTACATGCAAGCCCGCACTGACAACCTGCTCCATTTCAACGTTTTTCAGGACCTCATAGACGAGTCTCACTTCCACCTCAAGTCATTTGGGAACATGATGGCACAGATGGGCATCCTGGCCCTGCCGCGTGAACTGCATGAATTGACCTACAAGGTCACAGATATAGAGAAGTTTATCATCAACGGTATCCAAGAAGAAGAAAATGCTAAAGAGGAGTGCCGCGCTCTGGCTGAAGCGGTCAATGACACAGAACTCTCCCAATTTTTTGACTTTATCAATTATCAGGAAAATTACCATATCGAACTTATGAAGAAATTGTTGAAGTAGTCTTTTGTCCGCACATTACGCGGACATGTAAAGGTTTAAGCCTGACAAAACTGCTTTTTTCGCGCTACCAGCGAGGCTATACGTACTTTTTCACCTCTATTGTTAACATCATCTCTCTCTTCATAGTAAACAATATCAAGTCCTATAAAGGCGTGTAGAAGCTCATTTTTCCTTAAAACAAAATCTAGGTTGGAGGGTTGATGATACCCTTCGCCTGCAGTGGCAATAAAGGTCTCAAAGATCAACATACCACCCTCACTCAAGGCCTCTTTTATTAATGGAAAATGGCGACGATCCAGATAGTTACAGTTGACTATAAGATCATAACACTCTTGTTCAAACGTGTAGGCATCCAGGTCTGCTTCTATTTTGTTGATCGTGGCGATCTCTTTGATCTTGGATAGCGCAACATCAGAATAGTCCACTGCGTCCACCACAAAGCCTTTGTCCGCTAAAAAATGGGTATTGCGCCCTACTCCTGCTGCGATGTCTAAAGCTCTGCCCACCTTGGCACGCTCAGCATACTTTTTAACGATCTCTGAGACCTCAGTAGAGGTCGGTCTGTCAACATGTCGATGGTTCCAGCGTTCTTTGTCACTTGTCATAATAATATCCTCGTTTCGTTTTGAAGTCATTCTAACTAAAGATATACAACTAACATACAATCTAAATCAATTTTATATTTTGCGCAGCATAGACTATCAATATTCTTATTAAAGATATTAAATCGATTTATAATGACCTGAAAACCAAAACATCTACGTGTATGTTTATAAAACCGTAGTTGTGCTCAGACAGTTCACTCCAATCTGAGCCATATCAAAGATATTTGCTTCTGCCACCTTTTGTGTTTTGGCTCCGGTGGCATCAGTGATGAGGGTAACATCATATCCAAGAGCAATACCGTCAAAAACAGTAGCACGGATACAGTTTGGATACTGAATTCCACATACAACAAGTTCCTCTACTTCCAATCTTCTCAGCATAAGATCTAACTCAGTTCGCATAAACCCGCTAAACCTGTTTTTAATGATTTTGTATTCACTCTCAAGAGGTGTAAGCTCTGTGACAACCTTACTTCCCTTTGTATTTGGTACACAGTAAGGCGTCTGTAAAAAGTCTTTTAAACGTGTATGCTCTATATCACTGCCATCTGCTCTATACTCTCGTATGATGTGAAACACGGGTAAGTTTTTACTTCTAAATGCCTGAAGCACTTTTTCAATGTTTTTTATAACACCTACCGCACCTGTAACACATTGAGGTGCATCAGGAAGAACAAAATCATTTTGCATGTCTATGATAAGCAGTGCTCTATTTTTCATGATTTGCCTTTTGTGCTTCAAAGCGAAGTCTCACATAGTCTACAACCCAACCATCTTTTGGAGTAAAAAGTTTAGGTCTCAAAATCTTCTCGACTTCATTTTTAAAACCTGTTTTTTGTGAAGTTGGTACGTTTTTCATAATACCATTGGCAAATATATCCAGCCACTCTTGTATATCTCCTATGGGCGTTGGGCGCTTAATGATCTCTATGCTTTTCACACTGAAACCAGACTGTTGCAAGCACTCTTTATACTCCTCTTTTGTAGGAAAGAACCAGGGATTCTGAAATCTTCCATATTCAGGATGTCTATCAAACACTGTTTGCATGGCTTCTCTTAATGCCTGTATATTGCCATAGCCGCCAAATTCTCCAACAAATCTTCCATTACCTTTAAGTACTTGCTTGACATTTTCTATAGCTAACCTTGCATCTTGAACCCAGTGTAGTACTGCATTTGAAAAAACAGCATCAAATTCATCTTGAAACACCAGTTCTGTAGCACCCATGACATATGCTTCCACCCCTTTGTTTCTACTTTTTTCAACCATATCAGCACTCAAGTCAACACCTATGAGCTGCGCACCATGTTTTTGTATCTCTAATGCTAAAGTTCCATCTCCACACCCCAGGTCCAGGATCTTTTCACCATTTTTTGGTGCAAGCAAGTCTACTACAGCATATGCAAGTCTTGAGACAAAGTCCGCATTTTTATTGTAGTGTTCAGCATCCCATTGATTTGATTCTTTCATTATAAAGCTCCTTTTTATAAGAAGCAGTTTACTTTAAAAGAGGAGACGCAAGGTACAAGAAAAGTGATAGATGATATAAGTATTTTAGAGCTACTCTTAACTTTTATCAGACTCTTTTCTTAACTCTTTAGGCGTCATACCATACTCTTTTTTAAACTGTGAAATAAACCAGGAAGAGGTTGCATAACCACAGTCTGTTGCTATTTCAGTGACATTTTTGTCAGAGTTCTTTACTAAGAGCAGTGCTTTTTGAAGTCTTTTGGCATCTATCCATAATTTTGGCGTGGTATGTGTATATTTCTTGATATACCTACGCAGCTGGTTAGGTGTTAAACGAGAGAGTCTGCACATATCTTCTATAGTCTCTATCATATCTATGTTGGACTCAAGTATGTAGAGTATTCTTGCCTCAGTGTTGTTGAGTATAGCGTTAAAAAAAGAGTAAAAACTTTTGGGATATAGACGTAAGGTCTGTAAAAAGATCTCTTCTACCTTAAGTTTTAAAAGTTCCATGGGAAGTTTTTTATCCAAATACACTTCAAACTGCCTAACAGTCTCCAAAAAACATCTGTCCTTTTCATAACTTACTTGGAGCCAACTTTTCTCTTGCGTGTTGGTTGGTCGAATTTTGTATTTTTTCATAAACTCTAATACAAAGGCATCATCAAAATAGAGTATCATGGACTCATATTGTGATTGTTTGGTCATACGTTCACTCATGTAGTAGTTGTTTTGGGTTAAAAAACATATCTCATTAGCATTTACAGTAATGTTTTCATCTTTTGTATGAATGATCTTTGAACCTGCTATAAGGATGTTCATACTGTGCATAGTGTTTCTTGCATCCACAAAGTCATTTTCTGTTTTTTTAATAGAATGTAAACATAAAAGTGTGTCGATTTTTGTAAGATTTTTATAATTGTTTTCTAAAAAATAGTTTGGAACGATGTAAGTCATCAGGTCAGTCTCCTTCTGCTGAAATAAAACATCATATATGCACCTTTTGAGAGACTACCTTGAAAAAGAGATATGAGAAGTGTAAACACAACTGTTTTCTATCTCTTTAAAAGTGTCCAGAAGCAGAAAGTATACAGATAATTATACTTTGGATAAGACCAGTAGTGCCTTGTCGTTTGTGTCGTAAAGAGAGATCTTTTCATGTTTGATGAGTTTCAAAGCACGTTTTTTGCGAAAAAATGAGAGTGGGTGAAAATGTTGTGTGATCATCTGCTGCTCTTTGGAGTAGCATTCAGCCTCGCCCTTTTCAAAATAGGTAAAGATGGTGCGCAGTTCATTCTCGTCAAATACTGCATCGACACTCAAGAAGCCCGCATCGTCTTCTGCATTCATCGTACCTTCGGCGACAGCACTGAAACCGTACTTGGTGTTGATGTCTGCTATAAAGAGTCCATTAGGCTTTAAGGTCTTGGCAACATTGTCCAAAAAGACCTCCAAGGCCTCTACATCCATAAAGTTCAGGACATCAAAGACAGCGACAGCCGCGTCATACTGCCCTTTTTCATTAGCCACATCAATACACTCGGCATTAAGACCTTTGGTTTTCGCCTCATCGACCATCACCTGACTCAGATCAATGCCTTTGGCTTCGATGTTGTCGAGGGCCAACTGTTCCATCAGACCGCCACGACCACAGCCGATGTCCAGTACGGACTTGACATCATAAGCCTCGAGTGTCTGTGCATAGGAGTCATGCAGGAACTGTGTGGACTCTTCGATACCTAAAAGGTGCTCTACTCTTGCGTAGAGTTCAAGATCACTTCTCTTGTTTGACAACGTCATTGATCTTTTCGTAGATGTCAAGAACTTCGGATTTTTTCTCGAAATAGCTGTTTTTGTTGGCTATAAGGTAGGTAGAAGACTCCATGATCTCCTCAACCACTTCCAGACCGTTTTGCTTCATGGTAGCACCTGTCTCAACAATATCGACGATCATATCTGCCAAACCGACCAGTGGTGCCAGTTCAATAGAGCCGTAAAGCTTGATGACATCAGCAGCAATAGCACGCTCCGCGAAGTAACGCTTGGTGATGTTAACCATCTTCGTCGCCACCTTGATCTCAGCCTTGGTCAGGTCAAGCTTCTCGCCTACCTTCATACCAATAGCGACCTTACAAACACCACGACGCAGGTCTAAAAGACGGATAACATCAAGTCCCTGCTCTTCGAGTGTGTCCAAACCGACCACACCGATGTCAGCTGCCTGATGAAAGACGTAAGTCGCTACATCCTGGTTACGTACCAAAAGAAAACGGAAGTTCTCCGTCTCTAAAATAAGTTTACGATCATCAAAGGCAAAAGTCTCACCAAAAATAGTCTCAAAAATCTCCAAGGTCTCTTTAGCGATGCGCCCTTTAGGCAGTGCAACTGTTAACATCTCTTCTCCATCATCTTTTTCATCCCTTTAAACAGCAGTAGTTCGTCGACTATTGCCTCAGGAAATATTTGTGACAAGGCTTTCGCATTGCCTCCCGTTAAGTAGATCTGCTTGTTATGACGCATTACCTCACTGTAAAGTGTACGTAATATGCCATAGCTGATAGCATCTCGGGAATTTTTTGGCATTTTATCCAAATCAAGCTCAAAATTGAGACTATAATTGAGCCTTGAGGAGATATTACGATAGGTTTCTTGCATCGCCTCAAGTCCAGGGTAGATAAAACCACCCTCAAAACGCCCATCTGTCACCAAGTCTACTGTAATAGCACTACCTGCATCGATAACAAGTCCCTCTTCTATCGCCTCACACGCCATAATACGATCAACACCCATGGTCTCATAATAATCACCCCAGGGTATGGTCGAGCGCAGATCGTGCCAATAACTTAAGTCTGAAAGTTTTGTATCCACCACAGCATTGACACTGATGTAATAGACATCTTCCTCTATGGAAGCAGGATCAAAAGAAGCCACCTCTTTTTTGTACTCAAGGTCTCCCTTTAAGAAGTGATAAGAGGTGTTACCGATGTCGCACAGTGTCAAATGATCTTCCATTTGGCATCTTTAAAGGCTTTGGCCGCTTTTGAGCAGAGCGGTGCATCGATGATAAGGATCTTGTACTTGTAGTTGTGACCGCTGTATGAGACCAGTTTTTGGTAGATCTCTTCAAACTTTACCACGTCTTTCATCAAGAGACGGCTTTTCTGAGAGACCATAAAAATAGTTGTGTAATAAGCATTGATGTCAGTCGCAGAGAAGATGCGTATTTTGTTGCGTATGCCCAACTCTTTAGGTTGTACTTCTACTAACTTTTTATAGATCTTGCCCTTGGCCTGAAGTTGGTCGATCAATGCTCTCATATACTCTCTTTTTGGTATTTCGTGAATGTGTAACAAATCATAATGCCCTTTAAAGCGTTTAAAACGCCCTGCATATTTTATAAACATGATTATAGCTAAAGAGTTTCATCGAAGTCTGCTCTTTTGAGTTTTGAGTTATATTTTTTCTATTTACCAGTACTACAGGCGTTGAAGATCTGTATTAGATCGGCCAAAGGGGATTAGATGAAGAACATGCATAAAAAGGTAAAGCCTAGACGTACAAGTGAGACAAGCCACCTTTTAATTGAAGGTGAGTATAGGCTACACCCAAGGCGATAATAAGGGCAATGGATGTGCTTAAGTACATAAAAACATAAAACGTTATCAAGAAGGTCAACAACGGCATTACAAGAATTTGAAATAGAGATAATGATAGGCGGGGCATAGGCTTCATCATTTAAATCCTCTTTTAAAAATATGGAGAACAGTATAACAAAAATGCAGACCTATATAAAAAATATGTCGAAGACCGGAGCAGAAAGCTTCCATTATTAGGATAAGTACGTCAATAAAGCAGGGAGTGGTACAAAGTATTTTTGGATGACATAGCTAAGCAACAAAAGGCAGTTCACTCAATAGTGTAGACTGTCTGCACCTCCAAGAGCTTTTAAGCTGCCTATACGGCAGTGTACAAACATGACCTCTTCTTTCTTTTCTCCGTTGCTTTTCTAAGCTGCCTATGCGGCAGTGTACTGACATGCTCATCAGCTTCAATGATCCAACCATTTCTAAGCTGCCTATGCGGCAGTGTACTATCGCAAAGACCCTAACCTATCTTTTGCTTTTTTCTAAGCTGCCTATGCGGCAGTGTACTCTTCGTTGAAGAGCGTAAAGCATTTGCGGAATTTCTAAGCTGCCTATGCGGCAGTGTACAGCTAGTAATATCAACCGTTAACTGCCGAATATTTCTAAGCTGCCTATGCGGCAGTGTACCTCACTCTTTAGAGAGCGATATGAAAGATTTATTTCTAAGCTGCCTATGCGCGGCAGTGTACTCGTAAAGTGCTTGCATAGTTGTGCTCACTTGTTTCTAAGCTGCCTATGCGGCAGTGTACTTTGATGATGGTCTAGTCTACTCAACGATCAATTTCTAAGCTGCCTATGCGGCAGTGTACCCTCCGACCTAGACAAGATCAACAACCAATACTTTCTAAGCTGCCTATGCGGCAGTGTACTATTTTTTAGCTCTCTGCTCGGTAGATCGAACTTTCTAAGCTGCCTATGCGGCAGTGTACTTCCATTGTAGAGTATTTAGCGTATTCTTGTATTTCTAAGCTGCCTATGCGGCAGTGTACCATACTAACGGTTTAGTAGCTAAAGAGATCATTTTCTAAGCTGCCTATGCGGCAGTGTACGAAGACCAACTCCAAGCGTTCTATGCTGCGTGTTTCTAAGCTGCCTATGCGGCAGTGTACCTGCAAAAGACTCTTCAAAATATACTTCTAAATTTCTAAGCTGCCTATGCGGCAGTGTACATGCGCTTAGAGCCTTAGACTCTGCATATCTTTTTCTAAGCTGCCTATGCGGCAGTGTACTCTACATTAATTTAAAAGTAGCGTTTTTCTGTTTTCTAAGCTGCCTATGCGGCAGTGTACTACTTATGATGTAAGTTCTGTAGAGACAATCGTTTCTAAGCTGCCTATGCGGCAGTGTACCTACATAAAAACCCATTTGCTCATAATCTTTTTTTCTAAGCTGCCTATGCGGCAGTGTACGTGAGAGAAGCACAGAGGTTTGGTATGACAGTTTTCTAAGCTGCCTATGCGGCAGTGTACTGTTGATACCGTTGCAGATCTTAGTACGGTTCTTTCTAAGCTGCCTATGCGGCAGTGTACAAGATATTAATAGACTTAGACATATACAGTTTTTTCTAAGCTGCCTATGCGGCAGTGTACCTGCAATTATTGGTGTGGGTGTTTTGATTTATTTTCTAAGCTGCCTATGCGGCAGTGTACGATTATAAAAAGAGTCAATATTATTACTTACATTTCTAAGCTGCCTATGCGGCAGTGTACGTTCTATTGTTAAGTCATATAAATCTATTCAATTTCTAAGCTGCCTATGCGGCAGTGTACGATTGCAGGTGTTCTCTGTTATTTCTGATGGTTTTCTAAGCTGCCTATGCGGCAGTGTACCATTCAGCAGCTTCAGGAGCTACTAATGCAGTTTTCTAAGCTGCCTATGCGGCAGTGTACTTAGGTCGTGCTTATGACGCGGTTCAAGGGACTTTCTAAGCTGCCTATGCGGCAGTGTACTGATGGGTGAAAACGAACGCCTTAAAGAGTTTTTTCTAAGCTGCCTATGCGGCAGTGTACGGTGTAATCAATTCTTGAATAAGAACCATCTGTTTTCTAAGCTGCCTATGCGGCAGTGTACAGCAAACTTTTTTCTTATCCATTCAAAAAACAGGGACTTAAACATCTTACAAACGCATTTTACCATTATTTTTCAACTCTGCTATAAAGCCCCAAAAATATGGGGTTTTACAGACATGCATATTTTTTTGGTCTAATTAGACATTTTAGAACAAAGGCACTGCAACTTCCCTACTAAGACCATAACTATTAAAGCTACCCGACCGTTCCTCATTCAGGATATTTCTTTCTATAAACAGTTTCATCTCCTGACTGCTCGAAAGACTCGAAAGCATTATAAAAGGCAACGTAAGGGTTTTTTCTTCCATCTGCTCATAGTGTGTCATCGCTTCCGCATAATTAACATCATGTCGTTTCGCATACCGTCTCGCCAAACGCCCTTTACCTGTTTTAACCTGTACACGAAAGAACTGAGCATATGCATCAATATCATTAGGTACTTTTTTTACATTCGTGATCGTCACGTAATCTCGAAGCCTGTTCATCCATTTTGATATGTCCACTACCTCAAGTTCACCCTGAGTAGCTGCAAAAAGGCGCACTGTGTCTCCCATTGGGAAAATCTTATCACCATACCCCGGAAACGAGACACCAATAGTGCCACTGCCTTGCTCCACAAGTGCCAAATGTATCTGTGTAAAAACTTTCTTCCATAGAAAGCCCAAACCGATCTCCGGATCGTGTAGTAGTTTAATTTCGATGTAATAGGTCATCATAGCTTATTCACCCGTACCACCGAAAACGCCTCCGCGGATCAAATTGGCAACAACAAAATTTTTATCATTTTCTCCTATCTCTGCATCGTTAACCCACTTTACCATCAACGTATAAAGGTCATTTTTTGTTTTTCTAAAAGCCTGTCCTATCTGCGTTACAGCCCCAAAAGGCTCTACCGCTATGGGAAATACTGCATCATCATACCAATCATCTATCGTTCTGATTGCATTGCTAATTTTCACGTTGTGCATTGCGGCACATTGCTCCAATTGGAACAGTGCCTTTCCTTTTTCTCCCATATTCATCTCTTGTGATGGAAATACGTGCTGTTTTTTACCGAGTTTCACATAAGCATCCACCTCGATATTCACAAATGATTCTGCATTACCGTTTAGTCCAGCATAAATGACCTCATCTAATTGTTTTAACGCCTCTCTATCACTACTCTTTTCAAAACCATTCATATTATAGTCATAAGCGTTGAAAACAAGGCTATTATCGAAAGTATTAGATCTCACCACGATTTTCACTTCTTCTGCACCTACACGATTACGCCACAAAAAACGTCCATTGGCTATATTGTAAGCATAGCGATTAGCCAGAGTCTTTAACCCATCACCTTTTTGTTTATATTCATTGACTTTGCCCACAATTGCAGACTCAAATTCTGGTTTGTTACAAGCAAAAGGCTTCCCCAGATTTCCGATAACACGAATACTGAAACTTACTTTTAATGTATCGTCCTCGGCATATAAGTTTGCATCATCACTATTGGAAGCTACAGGATTTGGCTTCGATTTATCCTCATCTTTTGTGCCGTATGCACTGATAGTTGAACGGTTTAACCTCTTGGTGATCTCTATCTTCTTCCAATCTCCATACTGATCTGGGTTTTCTCCCCACTGTCCCGAATACATCAATGCATCGGACGTTTCAAGCTTTCTTTCAAATGAAAGCACACTCGCTAACTCAACTTTTCCATTTTCTACTTTTTTCTTAGCCATTTTATCTCCTTTAATTAGCTATAGATATCATCATCTTCGGTGAAATCTATTTGTTCTTTGTCATATTGATACGCAACTCCCTGTTTACACAGATACCAGTTCTCTTCATAAGTATAGTTCCATACGCTTTCCTTTAATTGTTCCATAGTTTTAATGCGGTGAGCACTCAGCCACTCTCCTACAGAATGCACAGATTCGACAAAACAAACGTCGGTTTCACTATCTCGAGTATTGGCCACCTCTCTGTTCTCATACACATTTGATATCGCCTTATAGCCTGTCATGATCGGTACAAGGTAGCCGGGTCTTGGTTTTGGGATGTACTCCCAGTCCACTTCGGTTTTTTTGTTCGGCTCATAGTAACTTTTCCATTGCTCCAGAAGCTTTTTGTTCTCCTTGTCCTTTTTCATTGAATCAAAGTAAGATTGCACATTTTTGGGCTCCCTGCCTTCTTCGTAAGGTTTATCCAAATGATTTTGCCAGTCTATAAACATCTGTGTATTTGCATCATCTTCCATATTGTTTTTAATAAGACTTTGCAGGTGTTCGGTGATTAAATGACACTTCGGTCGCGCTTTTTGTTTCAATGCCGAAAAATCCAGCCAGGCATCAAGCAATTCTACATCGGAATTTTCCTTCTTTAAAGTCTCATAATGATCTTTAAGATAATCAGCACGATCTACTAGAACAAAGCCGGGCAGCATCCGTCGCATCATTACTCTCACATCACTCTCGTCTTCAAATGTTTGCAATACAACGTTGCCGATATGAAGAATCATGCCACCTGCAAGACGTTGCAAATAACACTGTGTTTCAAACCATTTTTTAAAGTCGTCTTCCCGATTTCCAATTGTGCCGGAATATGGGATAATCAATGAAACTGTCATATTCATTTTTCCCTCTTCGATGACAGGAGGTGTCTGAGACTTTTTAGCAGAATCAGTCCCATACAGATAGGGTTGACTCTTATTCTGAATAAAGTGCTTTTCATAATTACCAAAAATATGCTGGTGATGCTCATGTGCCACTACCAAACATCCTGATACTGATATGTCATCAAACTGCTGATTTACTGCCATTCTCCTCGAAAGAGCGTGCACAAATCCTAAAAAGTGTGTGATGGCAGGGAATCCCCATGTAAACCCTGCTATAGCATTGGCATTTTGAACTTTGATTCGACTGATAATAATATATTGGTTCATACCACTTCTCTCTTTCTACTTTTGATCTCCATCACTGTTGATTCATCAAATTCATGCAGTTGCTTTTCCATCAACTCTTTCCACAGACGGGTATGTTCGGGCTGAGGTGTAAATTGCCTATCTCTGCCCTTGAGCCTCCCGTTGAGCCAATTGGCAAAATCCTTGCAAACTACCGTTTGCCATTCTCGGGAGTTTCGAGCTTTCTGAAACTCGACATCATCTCTGAAAGGATCAAGCAAGTATCGGTGTTCTATCTTGAGTTTTATATCTTCGGTAGAGGACCATCCTGACGGCATATTTTGAACAGATGCACAATAAGCAAAGACTTCATCAATAATCTGCTCTACCCAATGTTTTATCCACTCCATTTTTTTCGGATCTTTAAAACTTAACCCAAGTCGATCGAAACGAAGTAAAAAATCTCTCAGATAATTTATATTTTCTTTGAACACTACATTCCACGGTATTGCATAGAAAAAAGAACTCTTGTAAATTGGTGGTTTGAACTGGCTTTTCCATGTCGGCGGCTGACATTGCAGTAATGTTAATCGTCCTCCTCTTTTCCCATTGAGTTGTGAAGCATTTCCATGATTTGATTGCGTTACCATTCGTATTGCATTATTAGAATAAGAAACTTTATACTCTTCAGAATATCTATTTTTCTGCTGTAAAACTCTAATTCTTTTTTGTTCTTTATCTGAGAGTTTCAAATTGAGAGCATGTGCAAGAGTGGAAGAATCCACATTTGCAAGCAAATGATATGAAAATACTTTTATAGAAACTCCATTTTCCAATGGAAAATACACTTGTTTAGCCAACAAGTGGGATTTTGGATTAGAACCGACCAAAGCATTACCAAATCCTCTGTTCCATTCAAGCAGTTCTTCATCATTATTTGCAAAACTTTCAAGCACTTTACTATTGATATTTGTAAAAGTTTCAGCAAGTTTCTTTCCATTAAGTTCCAATTCCAAAAACTGATATACAGGTGCATATTGATTTCCCGTAACAGCCCCATCTATTATTTTGTTTTGAATCGTTGATGTTGTGAGGCACTCAGGTTTTTTACAATCAACCTGATCAAGTATGGCTTTGCTATCGATCTTTGAATGGGTTAATTTAAAAACATGTGTTGCAAATGTAACACTTGAAGCATCATTACTTGCTTGTTCTATCCATTTTTGTGCTTCAAACTTAGCTTCTATATCTTCAATTTTTTTTCTATAGTTTTCTTGAATTATTTCCTCATTAAAACCATTTGGCTTCTGATCAAAACTTAATATCTTATAAAATTTCTCTCTTTGAAACTCATTTGCAGACTGCAATTTCTCTTTTTTATTTTGTTTAGGATCAAAAAATCTTATTAATTTCTTGTCATTAAAATAGTCTATCGCTGCATATAAAGTTGCTATCTTTTTAATTTCATCTTTAAGATAAGATTCCTCAGCAGTATCTTTTTTATGACTGAAAAAATCCAAAATAACCTCTTCCCACGTTTCAAACTGCTTCTTCTCTTCACTCATCACTTGTCCTTTTGTTGAAATAGCCCCAAATTTGGATGATAATAGTATTCTACCGATCCATTATCATATTCGATAATTCTCACTTCTCCAAATTTTTGGCTGATCTCTTCCACATTCTCAATACCCAACTCTTTTGATAGCTGCATATAAATTGTTCGTACATCCAAATCGAGCCAAAAGTCATTTCCAAGTGCAATATCTCTTATTTCATAGTTATTGATTGTAATTCCGGAAAGCTCCCCCTTAAAGTCGACTGGCTTAGCATGTTCGTTTATCCATTTCCATTTTGGCTTGCTATATTCATCACTAAGCAACAGGTAATACGGTTCGTCCGATCGAGATTTTCTAAATGGCTGTTGACGCTGTACCTCGCCACACCAATGGGGATGATATTTCCACCAAACATTAGCGGGTTTTTTCCCAGTGAACAGTTGACGGGTCAGTGCCATATGTTCCAAATCGACCAAGTTGTTCCACGAGCTAGCTTTGAGCGTTTCTTTAGCCGGAGTAACAATTCTTGGAACTGCATTTATTTTCCCATATTGTTCAGCCTTTAATATATCATTTAAATCATGGCCTTTTTCAGCCACGAGACCTTCGATCTCAAAACCAGGTCGTATAAAACAAGGTTCTTTGCCAGTTAAAACTCTGTAGTTTTTGTTCAGCAGCAAGATATTTGGAGTTTCAGGAACAATAATCCGATGTCTCAGTATTCGTCCAGCCAGCTGAATGATGGAGCGCATTGAGCTTGGCTCGACGATAGCCCAGTCATAGTCGTGATCACGCCCCACTTCGGCTACAGGGGATGCCAATACAACGAAAATATGATGTTGCTTGTCGCTATCTTTAATCTTTTTATCGAAATGTTCCCAAATTTTTTTAGGATCTTTTCGTGTAAGTATCTTGTCCAGATGGCTTTCTATGTGCGAACGAACCGCCAGAGGAAATCGGCTATGGTAAATGCAATAATGGATACAGGTGTCTTCAGGCGCCTCTATCGTCAGCAGCTCTTTTGCGACCGATACCAGCGGATCGATATTTGCCATGCGTACCAAGCCGATCGAAACAGACACACCGTTGCTGCTTTGATGATGATTGCCATGGAGCTGCTTTATGCAGATATGTATAGTTTTGGCGAACTTTTGAGGAATAGTCATCCCATTGTCCCCGACAATCTCAACTATTTTTCCCAATCGTTTATTGAGTATTTCACCTTCCAGTTTTTTAATGCGTTTTTGTACAAAATGTTCATGGGATTTTTGAAATGTTTTAATATTCGCAACTTGTTTATCTTCGCTGTAGTTTTCATCGAACCATGCACAAGTAATTTCTTCGTTCTGTTTTGGAAGATTGGCTTTTGCGTACTCCCTCCAGCCATCTTGATAGGCTAAAAAAAGAGCATAGGCAAGCGATGGTGGCATCGTAGCTGTCGAGAGCAGCACACGGCTTCCAAGCAAACCCGCCATGTTCACCAGTCGGCACAATGCCGGTAGATCTTCCAGACCGAAATCATCCGGCTCATCCAATATGAGATCTGATGTCAACAGGCGCAACATCGGGGCAATCTGTTTGCCTCCACTTGTACCTTCGGTTGCGGGCATCAGATGGTCTATAGTACATACAAGAAGTGGTGCACTGATAAGCTGATCCAATCTTTTTTCCTGCTGCGTCCATTCCGACAAGCTGTGCTTCGTAATAGCACCTTTATAATCAACCGTAGTGTTTACATCCATCGTCTCTTCTAATGATTCGCTTCCTACAGCATCAAATTCATTGGAGGCTTTAGATATCTGACGCACTTTCGACACTTCGTTTTCAAAAAGCTGTCTGACTGACGCACCACCGACCATAATGGCAAGCTCTTCATTACCAAGGTCAAGTTTTTCCCGATACTCCCTTCCAGTTTGCAGTGTCAACGTGCGCAATCCTAAAGCAACACTAAACCTCGTTCGGCCAATATTGGTTCCGATGGCATTCATAATTTTAGCATTGGCCAAAGTTTTGCCTTTACCGGTTGATGCCATGTTGATACCGAAAAAGCCATTTTTGATAGTGGATTTTGCAATATTTTCAGCAAGCTTTCTCGCTGTGTCCTGCCAACCGAAGTTCTGTTTATCTTTCTTATCTACTGATTTTTCCAAACTATCATTATTTCGAAGTGAATCAAGACTTGTCTTGAGTTTAGGCAATGCTTTTGCGATCATTTGAGTAGTATCAGATACACCGACAAGATGTTCATCGAGCCGTTGTTTGAGTTCCTTGGTTTCCCTGTCAGAATTCGCCCAGACCTTGTAATTTTGATCTTGCCATTTTTCATGAGGTTCTTTACTGGAATAATAGTGATCCGCAAGCATCAAGCAGAGTCGTGAAACATGCGCTGTAAACAGCTGTTGATTCAGCCAATCAGTTTCGATCAGAAACGGCTTGAGCATCTGTTTGGCATCAGAGGCCAGCAGGCACGTGTAAGAGCGCCACAAACTGCTTTCAAACGGCAAGCCGTTCTCGACGATAGCCCAATTCTCATTTAGTCTATCTCGTTGATCCTCTTGTCTACATTTATAAGAGTTCCAATCGGCATCAAAATTACTGTTAAGCCACTCCCCAATATTTTGAAAATTTGGAACTGAATTGTAACCGTCTTGCCATTTCGGATATATAAGCAGCTTGTGATGAGAAAGTATCAGCCATGAGACAAGTCGTGCAAATGACGGCAGGTTTTTCAAAGGATTGTTTTGTCGGATATTCCCATCATCAACACCGTCTTTATAATACAAAAGTTCTTTTTTAAAATCAGACCGAACAAGACTTTCCAGCCATTGCAGATCACTTTTCCCTTCGACAAATGCTTGAAATATTCTCAACGATACCCATTCATGACGATACGGTTCAAAAATTTCACTTTTGAGAGTTGGGTTGATTTTGCTTTGAAATGCAACAGTCGCTTTGCCAAAATCATGAAAGAGTGCAGCAAAAGCAGCAGCATATCTCACAACATTAAGCATTTTCCAGTTTTCAATTTCGACATACCGCTCAAGCATATCATTTTCTGTATAATGTACCGGTACAATCCCCTCTTCATTAAACTTCTCTCGTTTACCTACTACCCACAGTAGTTCACTTCGGCTTCGACTGCGTATCCAGTGGCAGCTGACTGCGGTACTTTTTGAAGCCGTTTTGCGCAACAGTTTATAAACAGCATTCAAGCCTTCTTTTGTAATAACAGTCCGCCAGGTATTGTCACCAATACGGTCAGCAAAGCTGTCAAGAACACGACGGGTTCTTTTCAGAGCATGTTTTTCACACTGCGAAACAAAGATGACCATCATTTTGAAGCTTCCTCTTTGTCTGTATAATAGGCAGAAGCTATTTTAACCTCATCAAACATAAACTCCAAGGCCTTATGCTCAACAAAAGTTTGAAGTATCTGGGAGCGAAACTCTTTTTCACTCATTTTATCTTTGGCACAGACAAAAGCCCATGGCAATACGAGGGCATCTTTCACAAGGTCTGCAACATCAAAGACCAAAGCACCACGTCTTGTTTTGCCATGCATCACGGCAAATCCATGAGGGATACCTAAGACCCAAAGTGTCGTAGCACCCAAACCATACGCCAAGTAGTTTCCATGGTTTAAAAATTCATTGGCCAAGTCTGCATTGTTGTGTTCTCTGCTGAAACCTGAAAGCCCTGTTGTTTTTGCCGCATACTTATAAAGTCTTTTCGTCAGATCAGCTTCAAGCTGCAAGAGCTTCCCTACACTGTAAGCATTGGCAATGTTGGCTATAGTGCGCGAAAGATCATTTTCCAGTTCAGCAACATCAAAACCCTCGAGTTTAAGTTCTCTGTCTTTCGCCCAAACTTTTTGTAAAAATCCTATGCGGGCTATCTGAAACCTTTTCGCCGTTTCCAGACGTTTGTCTTCATCAAACCAAAACTTCATCCAGCCCTGTATATACTCTGTAGGCCGGTACTCACTCTGTGGTGTCAGCCACTCGATCTCTGTTGCCATCAGCAACGGTGTTGCACCACTGCCACTAAAACCTACCAATACACCTGCCTGAGCCAGCATACGCATCGCCGCCTGAGTGATGGACGTACCTGTTCCCAAAAGCAGGCAGGTGGTGTTGGCTATGGGAATATTCCAGTACTGATACTCTTTTTGAGTCTCACTAAGATAAAGGACGCGACCATCTTTTTGCATGACACGACAATACTCAAGATAATAGATGTTCGCCCGTTTGGAGTGTAAAATGGCTTTTAAGTCGGTAAGTTGTTCCATCTTTTAACTGCTTTCCTCATTTAGTACACAATAGTACTATAAACAAATAGTTTTTATTAAAAAATGTACAAATTTGATATATTTTATATCCATACTGTCCCCATTTGCAATTGTTGTGGAAGAAGAATACAATGCGCTCTTAAACCATCTTCTATACTGAGAGACTCATGCAAGCAATAATCGATCTTCTTCATTCTAAAACAAAACTCAAAAAAGAACATATTCATAACATTTTAAAACTGCTAGATGAAGGTTCTACCATCCCTTTTATAGCGCGTTATCGTAAAGAGATGACGGGAGGCGCGGATGATGAAGTGCTTCGTGATTTTGAGAGTGTCTATCTCAGCAGTAAAAAACTTCTTGAGCGAAAAGATGAAGTGATGCGACTTATAGACGAGAGAGCAACACTCACACCCACACTAAAAGAGCAGATACAAAAAGCGGACTCTCTCAGAGTTCTAGAAGAGATCTATAGACCTTATAAAGAGAAACGTAACACTCGCGCGACAACAGCCATAGCAAATGGGCTTACCCCTTTGGCAAACACCTTACAACAAGCCAAGCTCAGCATACAAGCCTTTAAGGCAGAAGCGAAGCGGTATGTCAAAAAAGATGTCACGTCTGTAGAGGCCGCTATAAAAGGGGCGCAAGACATCTTAGCTGAACGCTACGCTGAGAACACTAGAGAAAGAGAGGCCATTCGAAACAACATGTTAAACCATGGTCGACTCGAAACTAAAAAGACAAAAACGTTTAAAAGTGATGGCGTCTATAAAAATCTTGTTGGCAAAAGTGAGAAGGTTGCATACCTCCCTTCTTACCGCTACTTGGCCATCATGCGAGCCCACAAAGAGAAAGAGTTAAGCCAGAAAATCACCATAGATACTGATAGAATCCATTCTAATATTAAACAATATAAGATTCCCAAAAATGCTGCTTCTTCTGCTTCGCTTCTTTTTGATGCTTATGCAGATGGTTTAAAAAGGTTGCTACTCCCTTCCATAGAGCGAGAGGTACATACTGAACTCAAAGAGCGTGCAGACCGTGATGCCATCAAGGTTTTTGGTAAAAACTTGGGTCAACTCCTGATGAGCCGACCCGTCACCAAACGTGTACTGCTTGGGGTAGATCCCGCTTATGTTAGCGGTTGTAAACTTGCGGTCATCAATGAAAATGGAGATTATCTTCAGAGTACTGTCATCTACCCTACACCACCTAGAAGTGACTACAACGCTTCTAAATCCAAGGTCTTAGCACTCATCAAAAAGTTTCGTATTGATGCGGCTGCCATAGGTAACGGTACTGGTTCAAGAGAGACCCAAGCCTTTTTTGCACAACTGAACAAAGAAGAGGAACTCGGCTTTGACTACACAGTGGTCTCTGAGGCCGGCGCCTCTGTCTATAGTGCTTCTAAATTAGCGCAAGAGGAGTACCCAGACCTTGATGTCACCATAAGAGGCGCTATCTCCATCGCTCAGAGAGTTCGTGACCCTTTAGCGACCTTTGTGAAGATAGATCCTAAATCTTTAGGGATTGGGCAGTATCAACATGATGTGGATCAAAAACTTCTTAAAAAAAGGCTTGATGATGTCACTAGTGATGTCGTTAACCGTGTGGGTGTTGACCTAAACTCTGCCTCTGCTACCCTACTCTCTCATGTGGCGGGTATTAGTAAAAAGATCGCTACCAATGTAGTAGACTATAAAAAAGAGCATGGAGACTTCACTACAAAAAGCCAACTGCTCAAGGTCAAAGGCTTAGGAGAAAAAGCGTATGAGCAGGCTGTTGGATTTATACGCATCAAAGAGGGAAAAAATGTTTTTGACAACAGCGGAATCCATCCCGAGAGTTATGAGGTCGCCAAAAAAATCATGCACCTAGATTTGAATGCGCTAGATCTTGATAGTAAGGCTAAAGAACTTCATGTTGGCACACAAACACTTAAAGACATTATATTTGAACTTCAAAAGCCAGGCTTCGATCCTAGAGAGACTTTGCCTGCTATCCCCTTTAAACAAGACCTCACTGAGATCTCTATGTTACAAGAGGGAGATGTTATTAGTGGTATCGTGAGAAACATAACAGACTTTGGTGCCTTTGTTGACATCGGCCTTAAAAACGATGGCATGATACACATCTCTAAAATGGGCTCAACACGTGTTGCACACCCACTCGAGGTCTTAAGCATTAACCAATACCTCTCACAAATAGAGGTGATTTCAGTTGATTATGAAAAAGGTAAAGTGGGGCTGAGCCTGCTTAATGCCTCGTAGCGCTCATGCCATAGGATGATGTTTTAAAACAGTCTCTTGCAAGTTTTGCTTTTGGATGTGGGTATAGACCTGTGTTGTCAGGAGTGAGGCGTGCCCAAGCAGTTCCTGAACCACACGCAGATCTGCGCCGCCGAGGATGAGTGCGGTAGCGTAGGAGTGGCGCAGGACGTGGGGTGAGACACCTAAGTACTTCTGTGTGATTTTAAACGCAGAGATACGGCTTAAGGGTTGGCCTCTATAGTTTAACCATATCTGCTCTTTGTCAAAAGGAACCTCTGAGAGATATTTTTTGAGTTGTATCAATGCATTTTGAGCTATAGGGATCATTCGTTCTTTCTCCCCTTTTCCATGACGTACCCGTAACCAGTTCTCTTCGATGTCATCAAGCCTCATGTTAAGGCATTCGCTTATACGCATGCCCGTAGCATAGAGAAAAAGAATCAGTGCAGCATCTCTACTGCCCATCCAACAGCTCTGATCTATAAGAGCAACACCCCCTTTGATCTGCTCAAAACTGAGGAACTTCGGAAGGTTTTTAGGAACTTTTGCCAGTTTCAACTTCTGATGCTCCTCCACAAACTCACTTTTAAAACAAAAAGCAAAAAAGGCATTGATAGCAGAAAGTTTTCGGTTGAGTGTACGTTTGTTATCATAAGAGGAGAGTGCTTTGAGTGTGGCATTAGTGTCAAGTGTTATAAGGGGTTTTTTACTTATTTCTTCAATCTGGAGGAGATCGCTTCTATACGCTTCGACACTCCTTTTGGAGAGTGCCTTAGTCACTTGAATGTACTCTAAAAAAGCTTCAAGTTCATTCGACATTATTTTATAGGATAGACCACATCATTGACATAAAAGGCTTTGTCTCCAACATAGACATAGCCATCATCGATGTTAAGCTCATAGACCTCAGAGCTCGAAAGGTCTTTAGAGAGTTCAATGATATAACCTTGACGCTCTAAAAGATAGATCTTCTCTTCTGTCATGATCATCCCTAAAAAGTGTGCAAAAGGGTACTTTCTTTTGGCTTTTAACTGCAGTGAAGGGGTCAAGGCGATCACTTCACCCTCTTTAGTCGTCACCCAGATGCCTTCATCATTAAAGATCACATCGCGCATCTCATACTTCTCACGACGCTCTTTTTCACTCAAAGAGAAGAGACGATACCCCGTTGCAGCGACCATGACGTTGTCTATGACATTAAAGTAGATGATGTTGTTAAAGTTCTCTTCTGAACTCACCAACATCGAACGCAGCACCTCTTTGGTATCTGAGTTTATGATGACCACTTTACCATCTAATGTTAAGTAAAGTACCAACTCATTTAAGAAAAATGGGTTGACAATACGTGTGTCCACTGCAATCGGCGCATTTCCATCCTCTTTTAAGAGAAGGCTTTTACTGCTGATCTTATAGAGTGCCATCTCATTACTGGCAAAAAGAACCGCCAGCTTGTCACCACTTACCGTCGCACCCGCAATAGTCTTTTTAAGTTCAAAATGGATCTTGGTTGTGTTGTCATCAATACTCTGCAGCAACAGTTTACCATCAACTTTAGAGGCGATGATCCAACCATCACTTTCACCGATATAACTGTAACCTTCAGGAAGATAATAGTCTTGAATACCTTCATTGGTGAGGATCTGACCATTTTCCAAAACAGCACCGTCTGCGGTAGTTCTAACTATGGTCTCGTCAAGATACGCCTGTTTGTCCCAGTCATCTTTAACAACTTCCG
>WGDB01000030.1 GCA_015493495.1 Helicobacteraceae bacterium
ATTTTGAATTTGGGATTTAACACCAAGGCGAGAGCCATTTTTGTTGACACAGACTCCCCTGTCACCCTTCTCGAGGGCAAAGTCAACATCATACTCTCACCTTCGCTCTACTGGGTCAAAAGGGTCTCCCTGCCGGTAAAGTACCTTCGTGATGTCAAACCGCTTATCCCCTCTCTCTTTGAAGAGCAGTTGCCTGAGGGAAAGTACAGCTACAGTGCCTACAAAGATGGAGATGACTTTTTGATCTTTGCCTACAATGACAAAGAGATCTTGGACCTTATTGCGTCCAAAGAGATCAGTTCCGCAAACATCAACAACATCTACTTGGCCCAAAGTGAGTTTAAAGATCTTGAAGTACCTGTACGTATCAGTGACAACAGTATTTTAAGTGTTCAAGAGAGTGTTGTTGTCAAGCTTCCGGCACTTTTAGCACCTGATGCACCTCTGCTCGATCTGAGCAAGCATCACTTCTCCAAACAGACCGTGCATCTCACCCGCTTTAACCAGATAGCAGACAAACGTTCCCAAATAGTTTTTGCTTCTATCTTAGGATTTCTTATTGTCATGTTTGCAACAGAGTGGTTGATCACCGCTTCTAAAGTGACCAGTATCATAGAGAAACAGTCTGCTGTCTTCAGCGAGCACCACCTCCAAAGTACCTCTTTTCAAAACGAGGCCATACAAGCCAAACTCAATGCTGTTTTTGAACGTCAAACACGGATAAGAGATATCTTTAACCTTGCCCTTACCATCAAACTCAAAGATGATGAGCAGATGCAGCAGATCGTGTTAGAAAAAAACAAGATCGTCATCGTTATTAAAACGCCAAGTGAAGCCAGAGGTCAAAAGAGTCTCTCCAAACTCAAAAAACGTTTTAAACGTACTACCGCACGTTTTGACAATGGTACCTATATTATGGAGATCATTTTATGAAAATCAACCCACTCTATATAGGTCTTCTTCTTGTCATGGCCCTTGTCTTTGTCATCTACCAACTTGACAAAAGCAAAAACCAACTTCGTACAAGCAAGGTCGCCCTGCAAAAAGTCGAAGCGATGGCAGAAGAGATCGATGCACTAAAACGTACCTGGGATGTTCCTAAAAGTACCTCTAAAGCGATCGAAAGACTTATAAAGTCACCTCAATTAAAATCTGCCAATATTCAGAGAACTAAAAAACGGGGCAAGATCGTCTTAAGCAGTAAAAAAGCGAATCTCAAAGCAACCAACTACTTTTTTGTCAAGCTCTTTAATGGGGCGTATATATTAGAAAAGTTTGAGGTCAAGCGTCTGGATCAAGAGTCTGTGAGCTTTAATGTGGAGATCAAAATATGAAAAAAATAGCCCTCTTTTTTCTCTATGTTGCCCTCTTCTTTATGGCGCTACTCTTTTTCACCCCAAAAGAGAACCTCTACTACTATGCAGAAGAGCAGCTTAAACCACTCGGTGTAGTTGTTGGATATGAAGAGGTACGAGACCATGGTTTCTCTCTAGAGATCCAACATGCCAAACTTTATGTCAAAAAGATCAAAACAGCCAACATAGGATCTCTAGTACTTAAGCCCTACTTTCTCTACAACAGTCTCCATGTTGAAAAAGTCGTGCTAGACAAGACATTTGAGCAGTTTTTTCCACCACTTATCGAGCGTATAGATGTAATACAGAGTCTTATCGCACCTCTGCAACTTCATGCTGAAGCTATTGGTGATTTTGGAGAGGCTACTGCGAGTGTCAACCTGCTTGATCGCAACGTCAGTGTTGTTTTGAAACCATCCAAGATCATGCTATCTCGTTACCGGAACACACTGCGACAGCTTAAAAAATCTAAAGAGGGGACTTACCATTATGAATCTCAATTTTAACCCTTCTTTAATGCGTTTTATACGTAATGTACTTATTATCATTCTGGTTGCCAAAGCCTTCTCTTTAGTGATGTTATGGTTTTTTCAGAGTGAAGGGATACACCACCACAGCAGTAGTTCCAAAATGCCTGAGTACAAGCGCTACAACGCCAACAGCTTTATAAAGCCAACTAAAAAGCCGGACATCAAACAGGCAACAGAGCCTACATCTGAAGAAGAAAAAGAGTTGGCCGCTTACGGTCCTAACATCTCCAACATGATGTTAAAGGGGCTTTTTAAACGCAAAAATGGCGGTATGGTGATCATTGCACTTAAAGCCAAGCCCAATGATTCTGAAGTGATCAGTATTGGAGAGGATTTTGAAGGGTATCAACTCAAACTCATCTTGGAAAATGGTGCCGTCTTGGAAAAAGGTGGCAAGTCTTATAGCCTCTACTTCTCAGAAGAGAAGCAGGAAGAACGTTACAGAACACCGCGTAAAGCCAAGGGTGCTCTAACTCAAGATGATGATGGTTCTATTAAGCAGGTTGCCAAGACAGACATCACCCACTACGCTAAAAATGTCAAACAGATCTGGAAAGACATCGGTATCGTAGAGGTGAAAAAAGATGGCAAGATCACTGGCTTTAAAGTGACACGAATCAGACCTAACACCCCTTTTGCCAACCTTGGTCTACGCAAAGGTGACATTATCATCAAAGCCAACAACAAAGAGATGAAATCTTACAAAGACGCCATCGCCATCTACAAAGGGATCGACAAGCTCGAAGCACTCGAACTTATCGTTCTACGAAACAATCAAGAAACGGAGCTCGTATATGAAATATATTAATAGACTTTTACTTTTAACTTTTTTACTTACTACCACATTGATGGCGCGCGAAGCGGTCAACGTAAAGTTTGACAAACTGCAGATCAGCAAGTTTATCAAACTCGTCGCCAAACTCAACAACACCAACATCTTAGTTACCAACAAAATCAACGGTACCGTGGACCTTATCACTTCGGCTCCGATTTATGATGATGAACTGATGGGTATTTTGGTCTCTGTTTTAGAGTCTAAAGGCTTTACCCTGATCAAAAATGGCTCTTATTATGAAGTGGTTCGCTCTACTGAAGCGGCCAAGCATAATGTGCCTATTGTTCGTTCAGGTTATATTGCACGCGGTCATACCATGGTGACACAAGCCATCAAAGTAGAGGGTGAAAACGTTGACATCGTGGCTGCAAAAGTACGCTACCTTATCTCTAAAACAGCCAAACTGATGACAATGAAAGAGTCTAATACCCTACTATTGACAGATTACCCTGCCAACATACAGACCATCAAACGTATTATCAAAGATCTTGCAAGTAAAAATGCCAAAGTCATTGAGATCATTCCTGTTGAACATGCAGATCTTAAAAAACTTCATACACAAGTTACTGACATTGCTAAGACCATCTTCAACGAAAAGGTAGCCACAGAGCATGTAAAAGTCCTCTCCAATGCCGATATCAATGGACTTATACTCGTTGGAAACAAAAAAAATGTGACCAAACTCAAAGACATCATCTCTAAGCTCGATACCGAACAGAACCTTAACGAAGTGGTGCAGATCATTCCACTTAAGAATTCTGATGCAAAAAGTGTCTTAGCCACTTTAACAGAGATTGTCACCAAACAGACCTTTGCGGATCCTACAATGAAGCCTAATGTCTCTGCAAGCGAAGAGATAAATGCTGTTATCATCGTAGGAAATCCAGGTATTCTAAAGGGTCTTAAAAAGATCATAGAGACCTTGGACAAAGAGAAGTATCAGGTCTATGTTCAAGCCCGTATTGTTGAGATCAATAAAGATGATGCAGAACAGATCGGCTTGAAGTACAACTTGCAGGCACTCTCTTTATCTTCTGCAGGTCTTCTTGCCTTCAGTGGGAACTTTGGAGGGACACCAGCACTCAAGATGATAGGGGGTTCACTTCCTGCCGGGGCTTCGACCAGTGGTTTGGCTATTGGTGCATCACTTGACTTTCTTCAGGTCAATGGTGCCTCTAAGACGATCTCCAGCCCTTCTATACTCTGTGTTAACAACCAAGAGTCAAAGATCTATGTTGGTAAGACCCTCTCGTTTGCAACCGGTAGTAATGCCGCTGGAACACTTGGAACCACCACCACCTTTAAACGTGAAGATGTTGGTTTGACCCTGACCATCAAACCACGTGTCTCTTCTAATGAAAAAGTGACCCTGGATGCTGAGGCTGTTTTGGAAAATGTCTTGACCGTCGATGCCAATGGCCAACCAGTGACCACCAAACAGAGTGTCTTGACCCAGGCCATCTTACGTCATGGTGAAAGTATTATCATCGGTGGTCTCGTTAAGAACTACACCACTGACACTGAGACCAAAGTGCCTATCTTAGGTGACATCCCACTTCTAGGATGGTTTTTTACCCATAACGAGACCAAGGATCAACAAGATAACCTGATTGTTATCTTGACTCCGTATATCATTGACAAAAGTGAAAAGCTTTCTGAACTGCAACAGCAGTTGGGTGAGTTAACCCGTCTTCAGACTGAGTACAACAAAGAGGTTTTCCATACCATCGAGAAAAGCTCTGAAGAGACGCAACAAGCGATCAAAAAATAATGATAACAGCTAACCTTCACCACGACCTGAACCTGGAGCCCCTAGAGATAGAGGGAATGGAGACAGAACTGTTTGTTAAAAACTATCTGCTCTTGACCACGATCAACGAAGAGATCTCAGCCGTCACCTCTCAAGAGTACATCGTAGAGGCCAGTAACTACTACAACAAACTCTCTGAGAAATATCCCTTCCTTATCTTGGACGAGGACTCTTATGAGCGTCTCTACAACCGCTACCTGGAACTGCGAACAGACAAGCAGATCGAGACCATGCAAGAAGAGGGTGAAGGCGCAGAAGGTGAAGAGGATGACGAACTTTC
>WGDB01000031.1 GCA_015493495.1 Helicobacteraceae bacterium
ATATTTTGGTCTCCAAACAGTTCGCTGACATCATCTATCTTTCCGTTACCGTTTTTGTCAAGTACTAAGAACCCATCACTACCATCGATCCACCCTGTCTTTTCAGCAAAACCATCACCATCAAGGTCAAAGTGTGCTGTTGAGTTATCTAGAGCTATAGAAGTAACGCCATCACCATTAAGGTCTAAGACAAGTGGGTCATATCTTCCCCAAATGGGGATATCTATTGTGTCTTGTGTTGCACTTGGATCGGCGAAGGGGTCGTTTTGATCCATCCAGTCGGAAACGTCAGTGTTGCTTGGAATGGTTGCATGGTTATCGTCACTGCTTGGAATGGGTTCATTATTATCAATATTATCAACAAAATCTATAACTTCATCGAAAAAAACTGTTTGCAACTTAAGGTATAACTCATATGCTTTAGAGTCCAACACTGCCGCTAATGCAGCAGCTGCCGTAGCCTGTGGTATTTTATATTTACTAAGAGCTGCCTGTATCCCAATAGCTGTCAATGCAGAAATAGAAGCTTGCTCCAGTACTTCTGAAGATGAATTATTATCACTAGTTGAAACAACTGTAGTCATCGCAGTATTAACTATTGTCGAAATATCAGCAACAGTTTTTCCTTTTGGTCCACCATAAGTGGAAATCACATCATCCAATCCAGCCATGGTAACGTTGAAACCATCATTTATATACCCTATATTACTTGCGTTATTTTCAATATTTAACGACATTTTGATTCCTTTTTAATTGTATTATTAACACTAAACTGTTTTTCATCTATACACATAACCTTTGATAGGGTAGAAAAAAGTTTTTCTTCTGTCTGTTTATTTATGAGATTTATGTCTATATCAACTAAAATATTCATATACCATCTTTGCTTACTTTTTTCAAAGCGAAGAATATGTGAGAATATTCTTTTTGTGATACTGATATTCATCTGCTCAATATACACAGAACTAACACCAAAGAGATACCACTCTTTTTCTATTCTATCAGTATATATTCTTACTTCTTTAGTCAAAATATTTGAAAGATAGAAGATAAGACTTGAGATTAATATAAATAAATATAATGTTGCTTCCAGTCCATCGGTCATAGTCAATGATTCTATTGACATTTCATTTATACTCAAAATAAAGCTGCCACCTATAAAGTAAAACACTATGCTATATGGGAAAAAGGTTGCCCATAGCAATCTACCAAAATCATTTTTAACTACCAATAGACATTTCATATATCAGACTGCTTTAATAATATATTCTCTCGTTCCCATCCTCTTACGTGAGAATGCATACCTGAACCCATAATCAAACATAGCTCTTTTTTCTGCTTAGCCGTTAAACCTACAACTTCATATCTCATAACACATCCATTTTCCTGTATATTCTAAATTGTTCACAGACACCTGCACACTTATCTTGTCACGTATGGTTTCTTGTTCACCCTATAACAGCTCACTTCATACGCCCTCCACAAATAACTATTGTAAACAAGGCATCAAGATCAATAAACTTTATAATCCTGACAATTTTCTCTAAAAAAGCTTTAAAACCATATCTTTTATAACAAATAAAAATTATTTATATTATTTTTAAAACATTAATACTCATTATATGAATATCAATCACATTAGCAGAAGGAAGAGAAAATTGATCACACAGTTACTGTTTTTCATGAAGGTACAACCACTTTTCAACCTCAATAGCAAAAATCATGAAACAGAAATTCAAAAGTCTTAGATGCTTTAAACTTCTAAAAACTGGGTACTTATTTTTTTTCATTCAGGTTCTTCTTCATATCACCTTTTTGCATCTTTAAAAAAGCCATAAATCCAAGGATCGTTCCGACAATGATAAAAGCGGCACCTACCCAGTCATCTCTGACATAAGCCATCACCATCCAGCAGAGATCAGCGACAAGGTAGACCAAAACAGCTTCATAGATCTTGCCCTTATAAGTCAAAAAAGCACCGATGTTTAAAAAGATCCCGCCAAGAACAGCAAAACTCATTGTTTACTCCAACATCTTAAAATTTTATGAGCACGCATCATTTTCTTCTTCCTCTTTTTTCTCTGCTTCTATCCACCGTTTTTCCAGTTCTAAAAAGGCTTGATGGTCTCGTCCTTTTACGCATATACTCAAACATCCAAATACATACGAGTTACCGTCTTCATCGTAACTCTTGCCACCATCGATCTTAAAGTCATCTACCTGCCAAGCACTGCCTTTTAAATCCAAATATGCAAAGATATTTCCCAGCTCATAAGGTTCTAGTCCTATATTGTAGATATTTACCGTACCATGTGTCACTACAAAGGTCTCATCATTAAAGATCTTTAGTGGCTCCGTTGTATTCATACTTCTTCCTAAACGATTTTTTATATGTCCATATACTCATAGGCATCAGTTCTTACAGATTTAAAACTCTTATGGCGTAACACATCGTACAGGGTAACGCTCCTTGGTACGAGGGATATTTCCTTTCAAAGACTCTAAGACGGTACCATCGGCAGCCCATAACTGTGTATCTTGATGCATCTCAAAACCAGAAGATCTTAACGCCTCTATATCTTTGGGAAGTACCTTGTCTTTACTATGACAGTATGCTTTAGCCTCTTGAAAACTGTACTCAGAAAATCGATCTTTAGCCATATAGTAGATGTTGGAGGTAGCAATGATCAAAAGAATAAGCAAGAACCAAACCCAAAAAGGAAGACGATGTCTTGAAAAGTATGGTGCCGTAGTCAAAGCCATTGCTTTGGCAGCACTCTCTTGGTCGATAGGTTCATGATAGATGACCTCTCTACTCTTGGCCACCTCTTTTAGGAGCGCATCAGCCTCTTCAACAATCTGCATACGGGGATGTTTCATCTTGGCCGTTCTAATAGCGCTATGGATGAGCTCTTTCTCTTCATCACTAAATTTATAACGTTTCAAAACACTCTCAGCAAGGCCATTTTTATAAAATTCTAAATCAATCTCTTCTTGATCATTCATCATATTACCTTCTCTCAGCATACCTTCCTATGACACAACTAGAAGGTCTGCAAGTATTTAGGGCACCATTAACATCAATACTATACTCGATATCTTAAAAGGCCTTGTATAATCATTTTACAGTAATTTTACACAGATAAGCTTTTTAGACCAACTGCTCCTGTCCTAAACGGTAAATGGCAAAATCGTACTTGACAGGATCTTGTGCATCAAAAAGGCTCAAGGTCTCAGTTAACTCTATGGCCGCTTGCAAGTCATATGTTTTTCGAGTGAGTAACCCCAGTTTATGAGAGACCTTAAAGGTGTGAGTGTCTAGTGGCATGATCAGATCTTTTTTATCTACCCTGCTCCATAACCCCATGTCAATATGGTCATGTCTCACCATCCAGCGCAAATACATCATCCACCGCTTTAAGGCACCCGATCCCTTTGTTTTGGTGGTGACAGAGCCTAGCAAAAAACGGTACCCTCTGCTTTGATAAGGATAGACTGCTTCTATCGCTTTGATCACTGTGTTGATGCCATCTATGACACTGCACTTTTCTTGATACCCCTCATAAAAGAGTGCTTCTAAAGTTGAGACTTTTTTCAGTCGTGAGAGAGCGATAAAAATTGCTTGAACATCTTGGGCATTTTGAAAACGGTAGTAGTGATGTGATAGAACTTTAGTTATGGTCTCTTCATCTGCATCTAAAAGTGAAAAGTCCAAAGAGAAGAGAAACTTGACAATAGCATCTGCACGCCCATAACCAAACATCGCACAGATCAGCGAGACATACTCATCATTATGAACTTTAGCGGGGATAATAGGGTCTGGACGACTTTCATCTAATTCGTCGAGATCATTACGCTTGAGTACTTCTCGCTCGAGACGATCTTTAAGTGCTTGCTTTTTGACAGTCATCTACAGTTTAAAAGACTCACCCAGGTAATGTTTACGAACATCTTCGTTTTGACCGATCTCTTCACTGGTTCCAGAAGCCAAAAGTGAACCACTTTTTATCACATAAGCACGGTCACAGACATCAAGTGTCTCACGAACATTATGATCGGTGATGAGTACACCAATATCATACTGAACCAACTGATGGATGACCTCTTGAATATCGTTGACCGCAAGAGGATCAACCCCGGCAAAAGGTTCATCCAACAGTAAAAAGCGTGGAGAGTTTATAAGTGCTCTCGCGATCTCCGCACGGCGACGTTCTCCACCAGATAATGAAATACCCTTACGGTAACGGATCGGCTCAATGTTAAACATATCCAAAAGTTCTTCAATACGTTCATACTGCTCTTTTTTGCCTTTGATGTTCACCTGAGCAGCGACCAAAAGGTTCTCTTCAACTGTTAAGTCCTTAAAGATCGAGGCCTCTTGTGGTAAGTAACCGATCCCTTTCATGGCCCGTTGGTGCAGTGGCAGATGTGAGATATCTTCATCATCCATAAACACTTCCCCACTCGTCATCTCCACAAGACCACAGATCATATAAAAACTGGTAGTCTTTCCTGCACCGTTAGGCCCTAGAAGTCCAACAACCTCTCCAGACCTTACATCAAGAGACATGCCGCGAACAATCTCTGTCCCTTTAATAGTCTTTACCAAATTTCTTGCAACCAAACTATGCATTTTTTATCCTATAAACTCTCTTATCGCCTGCAGTCTTTTCGATGGTGACCACAATAGTCGGAATCTGCGCACTTTTAAGAAGTGCCGCTAAGGCGCTATCACCCCACTCTATGAGATGATAGCCCTCTTTTTCCAACTCCTCTAGCATACCCAAAGAGAGGAAATGATCAAGCCCGTGGTTGTAGATGTCGTAATGAAACATCTTCTCTCCATAACACTGCTGCAGTGAAAAGGTCGGTGATGTGACCGCATCTTCCAAACCAAGATGTTTTGCAAAAGCCTGGGTCAAGGTTGTCTTGCCAGCAGCCAGATCACCTTGAAGGATGATAACGCCTCCGTCTGGAAGTGCTTGGGACATCACCTTAGTGACACGCGTTAAGTTCTCTAAAGAGGCCTCTATCACAGTTTCTGACTTACAGCTATGATCTCTTTGAGTTTTTCTTTAGCCTTACTACTTTGCAGGGCTTCTCTTGCGATATCAAGACCGTCTTGAATGTCACGCGCCTTACCGTCTACGATAAAAGCATTGGCCGCGTTGATCAAAACAATATCTCGCTGCGCTTGTGTGGCACGGTTGTCGAAGATATTATGCAAAATCTGGGCATTTTCATCTGCACTGCCACCGATAATGGCTGAAAGCGGTTGACGTTTTATACCATACTGCGTCGGATCTATCTCATAGTGTGTCACACTTTCTGGAGCCAATCTTGCTGCATGGGTCATGTCAGATATACTGATCTCATCCATGTGTTCATTAGAGCTGACCACTATGGCAGACTTGACTGCGTTGATCTTCAGTGCTTCGGCGATCTTAGGTACAAAACTTTTGTCAAACACACCGAGCATGATCTTCTCTACACCGGCAGGGTTGGTCAATGGTCCTAAAACATTAAAGATCGTCTTGTCAGGAATACTTTTTCGTACAGGCATAATAAACTTCATGGCAGGATGATGGTTCTGTGCAAACATAAAGGTAAACCCACTCTCTTCAAGCATCTTCGCACTCTGTTCGATACTCAGGTCCAAACGGACACCAAGAGACTCAAACATATCGGCACTTCCTGACTTGGAGGTGATAGAACGACTTCCATGCTTGGCAACGTAAGAGCCCATAGAAGCACAAAGCAGTGCCACCGTAGAAGAGATGTTAAAACTTCCAATCTTGTCTCCACCCGTACCAACGATGTCGATAAGCTGTGGACGCAGACTTTTACTAACCGGTAGGGCAATAGCGTGAGAACGCATGACGGTTGCTGCTGCTGCTAGAGCATCAACAGAGGTATCTTCGTCAAGTTTCATAGAGATTAAAAACTCACGCATCTGTGTGTCACTCATCTCATGGTTAAAGAGTGAGGTAAATGCCTTGTGTGCACTTTCATAATTCATGATACTTCCTTTATGTACTTCTCTTGTTCTGCCTTAGGTGTTGACTTTGTTGTAGGAATAGCCAACACCTCATACTTTTTGTCTGCTTTCAAATAAGCGATCGTGATCACATCACCAATATCCACATTTTTACTGGCTTTTACTATTTTGTCATTTATGGAGATGACACCCGAACTGATCATATCTTGTGCGATGCTCCGGCGTTTGGTAATGTTGACAGCGTTTAAATATTTATCAATTCTCATAGGTCATAACTTTTTTATGTATTGTAAAAAAAAAGGGCTAAGAGGGATGTGAAAGTAGCAAGAAACAGCTCTTATATGCTGTAAAAAGCGTATTTAGAGTGTTTTTAGCTTGGTAGTCAAGGCATCAAGTGTTTTATGCAGACACTTTTTATAACTATCAAGATAATGTAGCATACTGGCACTGGTAAGATTAGACTCATTTATCTTCTGTGCTGCATTGGCCAACGCATAGACACCAATGTTTGCACTGACACCTTTAATGTCTAGACTAAGTGCCTTGACAGCTGCAGAATCTTTCTCTCCGATATATTTTTTAAACATCGTGTCTGAATCTCTATAGAGTCTTATAAATTCCTCTACCAACTCCTTATACAACTCTTTATCACCACCACAACGTTCAAGCGCCTCTTCGTAGACATAAAGTTTGTCAGGTAAGGCACTCTCTTCTACTTCTGTCTCTAGAGGGTGGTACTCAAGATACTTACTGAAAACTGAATAAAGAGCATGAACACGGATCGGTTTTTCCAGTCTGTCATCAAGCCCACATGCCTGCATCTTGGCAATCTCTTCTGGCATAGTGTTTCCTGAGAGCGCGACTATTGGTAAGGCTGCAGTTGCAGAACTGGCTTTAAGAAGTTCGGTAGCTTCATATCCGTCCATCACCGGCATATTCATGTCCATCAGTACCAGGTCATAATCACTCTTTTTGGCCATCTCAACTGCTATTTTTCCATTTTCTGCCATGTCTACTTCTATATTACTATCTTTTAAAAGGCTACTCAATACTTTTTGGTTGATCTCATTATCTTCAGCGACTAAGATCTTAGCCCCGGCAAAAAAGACAAAATCTTCTTTAGTCACATCTTCTTTTTGGGTACGTTCTATAACAATACGAGGCATCACAGGTGCCACTGTTTCTTCTGGAACATCAGGAAGATTAACCACCAAGTCATCACCATAAAAATCGACTAAGAGGTTGAAGATCGTCTGCTGGTTAACAGGTTTCATAATGTGACTGTCTGCCAGTTTCTCAATGAGGTTTGTATTGTTGGCTTTATGCAACATACTGCCCACTATGACAACCTTAATGGCATCTTTTGCTTTAAGGGGTTCTATCTGCTTGATCAGATCAAAGGTGAGCAGTTTTTCAGAGATAAAAAGTATGTTGTACTTAGAGAGGTCTGGCGCCATCACTTCTATGTTTGCTTGTGAGAATACATCCACTTCATTATGAAAATATTCCAATAGTTTTTTCATAGCAGATGCTGCACTGTCATGATAGTCCACGATCAATACTTTTCTAACATCATAGACTTCATCAGGCAGTCGATAATGACGTTTTTCTCCTGCATCAACTTCTTGAAGTCCTAAAACAAAGGTAAAAGTAGATCCACGGTTAAGTTCAGTCGAGACCACTATCTCACCACCCATCATCTCGATCAAAGCTTTAGAGATAGAGAGTCCAAGACCCGCACTGTTGTTATTGTTTATCTGATAAAAAGGCGTAAAGATATCATCAAGTTTAGATACAGGTATACCTATACCTGTATCGATCACTTCAAACATCAACTGTATATCACCCTCATTTTTTGCCAAAGCCTTGACATGGAGTTTTACCTCTCCCGCTTTGGTGAATTTAATCCCATTTTCAAGAAGGTTGGTTAGAACCTGCCCTATTCTAATCGGATCACCTATCATCTTAGGTGGTACGTTTTTCTCAATATCGAAGATCACTTCAACATCTTTTTTCTCTATACGCTCTATCACCGAACGTACAATAATGTCGAGAAGTTCATTAATATCAAAAGCTTTTGTCTTGATCTCTAGTTTGTTGGAACGAATCTTCATAAAGTCAAGAAGATCATCTACGATCGCAAACAACACCTGACCTGAATCATGAATATTTCGTAACTCTATAGACTGCTTGTCATTAAGAGTAGTCTCTAACATACGCCCTGCACGTCCCACTATAGACTTGGTAGGATCTTTGAGCTTATCAGTCATCTCTTCGATCAACTCTTCTTGTTCAGTGAGAGAGTCTTGATATTCTAGGTTTTCACTGTTGAGTTCACTAAAGGAGCTGTTTAGCGTTACGATCTTCTCTTCAATATCTTTGACGTGTACATCTGACTTACGTTGACGTACCAATAGATAGATCACAAGTAAAGAGAGGGCTAAAAGGCCCAAAAGGAGATAAGGTACAATGTATGTGGTACCTTGTTCTTCTACCCCTGTATTTAAATGAGCGGACTTGTGTTTCTGCGAAGCGCGTATCTCTTCTGGTGTATCTTCTTCTACTGAAATGGGTATTATAGGTTCTTCTGCCTCTGGTGTTACAACCGCTTTTGCAGATGGCTTGGGTACAAAAGAAGTTGGGTCAAGTTGTTCAGCAACGCTTCCTTTAGCATAAGTAGCCAGCAACTTGTCAGAACGTATATTAGAGATAAAGGCATCATGGTAGACAGGTTTAAGTAACTTAAAAAGTTCAGAGACACTCTCCGCATTTTTCAGAGGCTCTAATGCTACAACAATATAAGAACCAGAGTTTCTAGTGACAAAAAAGAAGCCCTCCTCTTTTTGAAGGGCCATGATACGTGGGTTGTTTTTTGCCCAAGCTTCAAACTGCTCTTTTTGGATCTGAGCATCACTCTCGCGCAATAAACTAGCAACTATGATCGTTTTATAAAGAGTTTGAGCATAAAGTTGTGTCGTCGTGAAAAAAAGAAAAAGTAAAAAAAAGATCTGTTTCATTATGGTAATAACCTAAGAGTGGGTAGCAGAGATTATACCTCTGCAATATCTGCTAAAATAGATTTTAGTTGACTACGATAGCGTTTCATAAGTTTTGAGTACTTGCTTGTGTCTCCAGCGATCAAAGCTTCTCTAAACTCTTCAGCTGTCTCTGTCAGTTCAGCTGTACCAATACTCTCACCAATACCTTTAACGTCAAGCAGTATGGCTTTTGCTCTGTCTATATCGCCATGCTTGATCCATAACTCGATCTTCTCATCAGAGTCATGATAAAGGGACTCAAACTCAGAAAGGATCTCATGGTAAAGCTCGATATCTCCGCCTAACATCTCTAGTCCTAAAGAGTTATCTAAGTGGATCTCAGGAAGGGCATCTTCAGCACCACCGAGAGTGTTTGGATCAAAGTAACAGTAAAGTGCTTGATAAAGAGCAGAGATCTTGAGTGGCTTTTCAAGTTGTTCTTCCATACCTGCCTCACGCATCTTACGAACATCATCAGCACCCGTGTCACCACTTAAAGCCATAACTGTAATATGATCATAATCAGGATTTGCACGGATAAGACGTGTCGCTTCAAGACCATCAACACGCGGCATATGTGCATCCATAAGAATAATTGGATAATGGGCATCTTCTGCCAAGATATCCATACACTCTTGACCATCATTGGCGATCTTGATGTTGATCCCTGAATCTTTAAGCAGTCCGACAATAACCTTCTGATTGATCAAGTTATCTTCTGCTATCAGCAAACGCAACCCTGCAAACTCTTTAAAGTTCTCTTTTGTAATACTGCTAACACTTTTGTTCGGTTCACGTAGTTTATGACTTGTAGGTGCTGATGCTGCAGGTTTTGCTTCTAGAGCAGATTTTACGACTTCAGGTGCTACAGGCGGTGTCTCAACTGGTGTTGCGACTTTAGGTTCAGGCTTAGGTGTCGGCTTCTCTACCACAGGCTCTGACGTTGATGCCACTGACGCTTTTTTAGGAGTCTCAGGAGTCTCTTCTGCTGATGTCTTTGCGACCTCTTCTCCTGCCAACTCTTTTTCTAGAGCCTTTGCTTGTGCATACATCGCACGAAGCTCTTTATCACTCGTTTTTTTAGGCTTACGCTTGAGTAAAAAGATAAGAAGCAGTAGTGCCAACCCACCGACACCATAAAGTAGGTACTTGGTATCAAACGGTAGATTCAGCATAGAAGCTAAGCCGTCCTTATTTATAGACTCTTCTTGTCCAGGTTCTTCTGCATCTTCTTCGACTGCGACTTTGACCTGCTTGCTTTCATCTAAAGCAATAGCATCATCAAATACTTCTTCTTCCATTTTTTTACGGTTGTCCTCATAGAACTCTTCACGCACACAAGCAATACAATCTTCAGCATGGGCTTTAGGGTATTGAGAACGCACAGTCACAAGAACATCGTTAAGTACTGTTTCATTTACAAAAGGCTCAATACTGACAACAAAACGTCCATTCTCTTTTTTAACTGCATAATCGAAACCATTTTCCAGTTCCAAGTTGACTATTTTAGAACTACCGTCCATAAAGTCTAACAGCGCACTAAGTTGTGAGTCTGCATCTTGTCTACTCGCATATTTCCCCAAAACAATACTCTGACCGTCCCTCATAACAGGAGCAGCTTTTTTAGTGGTACCAAACTCTGGTGGCGCACCTAATGGCGCTGCAAAGACTGTTAGTTGAGAACTTATAAAAAGCGATAATGAAAGTAAGACTGTTTTTTTCAAACTGATATCCTTAAGACAATTATGGTTGAGACATACTAAAGACTAAATCCGCTCTATTCCATTATAGAACAGCTTTAGCCCATGTTACACATTTTAAATAAAAACGTGAACTGCTTCAATCAAAAACAGAGTAACATAAAAGTTTATAAGCCTACTTTATAGTTGTTTATATCAGGCAACAAAATGAGCAACAATGCGTAATTTGTTTCACATAACACAACTGCTTATGCTACAATAAAGCTATTAACATGGTACAGGCAGTTTCTATCATAGACTGGCGTGCTATCTAAATTCATGTCAAGGTGTCGTAATGCAGATAAAATATGTAGGTCCAAAACCATTAATTTCCAAAACAGGGATCAGTTTCGACTCAGAATATGATGACCGATATACCTTTCTCAACATCGCTGTTCAACTTTTAAACGCATTAGACCATGACTATTTCGAAGACAGAACCTACCAATACGCTATAGACAGTCACCGTCTGCGAGACAACGATATTTTAGAGAGTTTAAAAGAACATTGTGGAGACTTAGATGCTGCTGTTAGCGATGCATTAAGAGCAGAGCAACAAGCTATAGACAGTGATTTAAAACGTGCACAAGAGAACCGTCTTATCTCTGAGGTCGAAAAAGAGGCACTGATTAAAAACATTAACATGATGGAAAACTATCGCTTACAGTATGCCACAAACGATGCGCTTTATACCTGCGCCGTAAAAAAAATCGCAGAACTGGTCAAAAAAGATCATATTGATTATGTTGTAGTTCCAATGTTCCAACGTTTTGCTGCTGTGCTCCACTCTGTTCAAGATGAACTATCCCAACAGAGATTTGCTATAGACACAAAAATGGACATCTACGAAGAGCATGGAAAACTACTGGTAAAAATGGAAGTCAAAAACCACTAATCTTGCTCATATAATGTTCTATAGAAACTTGATGTAGTTTGTGCAGAAGAAATCTTTTCACCCTGCTCTATGTGGCACGGTTAAGCATCCCTTGTTGTACCGAGATAATAATGGTAAACCCATTGCAAAACAGCCCTGATTATCATTGATGTTGGTCGTTATTGAGGGTCTACCATTGATTTTAGCAAGAGATCTTTTTATTTTATTTTTTAAGTGAAATTTAAATTAGAACAATACAATAGCCTATATTAATACAGGATCTAAAATGAAAAAAATATTAATACTATTTGTACTTCTTTGTACCTCCCTCTTTAGTAAAGAGATTACAAACTCCACTACTGAACCAATGCTCTGTATTGCTAATTATCCTGTTCAGTATGCAAAGCAAAAAGTAAACAATATTTTACAACGTGTTCAGACTCAAGAGTCTTCATACGTCGAGATGGTATTAGAACCTAAAAAAAGTTTTAATGTAACTAAAAAAGGATCTGTAAGTTGTTACAATGAACTTCAAAAGATCTCCTATTCTGCTAATGACGCAATCATTACTATTAATGATAGACAGATGAAACATTTTTTAAAAGAGCAAGAACGTTACAACTTACTCTCTTATGTGGATGAAGACAAACTTTATATTGAGAGTAAGTATGGAAAGCTAACTGCCTGCGCTAATGATAAAAAGGGTGAATATTGTCAGTTAAATAACCAACTTGATATCTTATTTAATCAAGAAGGTCGTATACAAAAGCTCTATATTTATGGGAATGCTTTTAACAATCGGCAAAAATAGACACTCCTTGCAGAGGATGCCCTGAACAAGATTAACATCAATAGTGAAAAAATTGGGTTATGGTTACAGAAAAAAAACAGTGTCCTTACAAAGAAAAAACCGCTTATTACTATGGACAACGTGATCATCTGGAAAAGTCCTACACCAAGAGTGAGATCTCTAAGCATCATCGCTAAATATGGTCACAAAATGGTTCAACGCTCATATAGAAAAAAGGAACAGACATCTACTCTTCGTGAGGACGCTATTGGGGCAATTGAGATTGAGTATGTATTAGATGATGAAAGTTATAAAAATCACATCAAAACAAGAGTACTAACACCTACTAGAAATAGCCGTAATCCAACCCAAAAAAGATTTCCATATAAGGCAAAAACAACATGGGGAAGATACTTAAACCCTAAAGACAGTATTCCTAAAAACAGTTTTAAAGCTTTTTACATAAATACCAATAATCCTAAGAAAGTGATTGCGAGTGAGACGGTTAAACAAGCGAGTGTTAATTACGTTTCCTCAAGGTTTCACAAGATTAAGTCAGAAGATTTTGGAGCGTATTGGGTTGGAAAGTTTACTTATGAAAAAGAGATGACGATGCACTTCATTATCTCTCAAGGATGGTCAAAAACTCGTATAATTGTTGATGGGATGGTGATTTATGAGGGAGAACACAAAGGAAATGTTGATTTTACTTTTAAAAAAGGGACTCATAAAATTGAGGTAGAGTACATTAACAACTGGCACACTACAGATTTTCTACTCTCTATCAAAGCAAAAATTAAACAATATTCTATAGAAGATGCAAAAAAACTTATTCATCAATATCCAAAAGCAAAAATGATGTATGCAGGTGCATATGAAAGTAAAAACAAAGACCAAACTATCACTCTGCAACTAGCAAAAAGTAAAGATCCTATTCTCTTGGTCTTAGGTTCAGCCAGGTCTATAAACTGGATTATTAAAAATCCTCATAATGTAAAAATAGCAGGTATTATCTACAATGCCAATAACCGTGGTGGAGATATAAAAGGAGAATTTCCTGAAAAGACTAAAGTCCTTGCAGTAAAAGCTCATTTCTCTTATTACACCTTAAAAAGCTCTTGTTCATGTCATGGTATGACTTTTCATTGTGAAAATCAAGCAGGACTAAAAACAATAACGAATTTAGAATATCTTTTTGGTAAGAAAGTCTTTGGTTGGAGTGCAAAATACAGTGCAGCAACGCTACTCGTTCCAAGTCAATTGATAACCAGTACTCGCCGGACTAAACTCGCTGAGGAAGAAGCGCTCTTAACAAAACAACAAACAACGTGTAATAAAAAGAGTCACCCTGATTTTGAGAGAATCTTTGAGTAGAAATACAGTTTAAACTAGATAATGAGACTACTTTAAAACCTGTCGCTTAGAACTTAACACATAATAATAATCTTTAGGAGAAGTGATTTCACCGCTTTATTAAATGTGGTTGTACTAATGCCTTTGATCTGAACTTTAGAGTAAGTCGCATCTACCCAAAATCATATCTATTCTACTCTTAGTATTATTATATGTTTATAATTAACAACATTAATACTAGAATAATAAACTATATTTAAAATAAGGATAACTGGTGATAAGATATTCCTTTTTTATTTTCATGATTTCAACATTATTGTCAAGTGATACAGACGTTGATGGATATTCTGCATACAATAACGGTAATTTTACAGAGTCAGCTTCTATGTTTGAACAAGGTTGTGTAGATAAAAAAATGACAGACTGCGTGTCACTTGGAACACTCTATTTTAGAGGTAAAGGTGTCATAAAAAATCAAGAAAAAGCGATGAAGTTATTTTATCTAGCGTGTCAAGGTAATGATGTTAAGGGTTGTTTGGCTCTAGGACACATCTTTTACCTTGGAAAAAACATTAAGATGGATAAACAAGTAGCTAGAAAGTACTATACACAAGCATGTAATCTAGGTGATACGCAATCTTGTGTCTTAGTTGGATATCAATTTCAAAAAGGGGTGGGAGCACCAAAAGACATAGCTACGGCAAAGAGATTATTGAGAAAAGCTTGTGTCAATGGAAATAAACGTGCTTGTAAGGCTTACAAAAAACTTGAGTAAATGTTTCTATTAGACAGCTAACACGTTCTATCTCGGAAGAGGTAGAACAAAAAGGTTTAAATATTTCTATTTAAACTTTGCGATAGTCTGTGCGTAAGAAATCTTTTCGCCCTGTTCTATCGTACGTTCAAGTGTCTCCTGCTCTGCCAGGATGATAATGGTAGAACCCATCTCGAAACAACCTAGATCATCGTTTTTAGAGAGTTTGATACCCTCTTCATAAACATATTCTGTCACTTCAGTTACAGAACTGTTCGTCTTAATCTTCGGTTCAAACGTCACCTGCATCACACCTACATTTAACGCACCGACCAAAACCATGTAGAAGATCTTGCCATTTTCAAGTTCACACTCTATGACAACACGCTCATTCTCTATAAAAAGATTGGGCTGTTTGTTAAGGTAAGGGATATTTACAGGGTAGAGTTTACCCGGAATGTGCACTGCTTTTTTAACAGTAAGATCACAAGGTATATGATAACGGTGATAATCTTTGGGAGAGAGGTAACAGTTAATGTACTCACCATCTAACAACTTCTCTTTGTTCTCCTCTGAGATTCTGTCACCAAGGAAGTCATTAACATCATAATGCATACCTTTGATCTGCATGGCGATGTTCTCATGAATACGACCACACTCTGTTATAAACGCGTCACATGGAGAGATAAAGTCTTCTGCTGCTTCTGAAAAGGCACGTGGTGTCTCTAGATGACGGGTAAAAAGCGCGTTGAGTGTCTCATACGTAGTAGGATCACGAAACTCACGCATGTCAAGACCCATAAGGTTGACATACCCTTTGTTAATAAGGTTTTGAACGGGTGTTGGAAAATGGGCATTGGCAAATTTACCAAAACCTTGTGAAAACAGACTTGTTAAGTGACGCATATTAGACTTCCTTCTTTTTAACTTCTTCTTGCAGTGGGCGCTTGGCCAATTCTTCTACCAACACTGTGGCGTAACACCCTTTTGGCAAGGTAAAGTGCATCTCAAACCACGCTTCGTTCTCTTTGTATTCATACTCTACATCTTCAGGATAGACCCAAGCGTAACGA
>WGDB01000032.1 GCA_015493495.1 Helicobacteraceae bacterium
AATGCAGAGTATGATCCTACCCGTACCTATGTCTTGCCTCAAAATGGGCAGTTCCATACTATAGACTCTGATGGTTGGCAGGCAGGGGTGGTACTCAACCAGAAGATCTGGGACTTTGGAAAGACCTCTTCGGCTATAGACTCTTCCAAAGCAGAGACCAAGATCGCGGCCCTCTCTTTAGTCGATGCCAAGGCTCTGATGGCTTACAATGTCAAAACACAGTACAACCTCATGGTCGTTCAGCGTAAAGCGGTTGAGGTAAGACAAAAAGACCTCGAAGCAAAAGAGGCACTTTACAAGCAGTCTGAGGCGATGGTCAAGCAGGGAATGAAGACACGAGCAGACTCTACCCGTTTTCTCTCCTCTTATTATGTAGCACAGGACAACCTCTCTATCTCAGAAGCAGCTTATGAAAAAGCACGAGTAGCACTTTCACTGTATATTGGTGAAGAGGTGGCTGCTGATGTGACACTGCAAGAAGAGATCCTTTCACCACAAGAACAAGAGGCGGTTGCTTACAAAGAGATAGAAAATGCCAACCCACAACTTCAAAGTGCCAAGGCGGGGGTGGAGAAAAGTGAACTACTCTATGAGAGCGTTCATGCCTCGCACTATGGTTCTATCGATGCTATAGCCTCTTACAACTATCAAGACACATTGAACAGCTATGATGCTACTCTCGTAGGGATCACGCTTACGATTCCCCTCTATGTGGGTGGACGTATTAGTGCACAGGCCCAACAGGCAAAATTAGCAGAAGATGTTGCTCAGGCAACCTATGACTCCAAAGCTTTAGCCCTGAAGCAAGAGGTCCAAGCTTTAGAGGTAGATCTGACACGCTATGAGAAGACTATAGCTGCCAAAAAAGCACAACTTGAAGCCTCACAAGAGACGATGACCTTACTCAATGCACGATATAAAGAGGGTCTGGCGACGTACATAGAAGTACTTGACGCTACGGCACTTTATCTCAATGCTGAACTCGGCCTGTTGGAAGCCTATTACAGTCGAGGGACTATTTTAAATCGTATAGATTATTTACAAGGAAAGACATTATGAAAAGCTGGATTAAATATATTATTATCGTGGTTCTACTCCTAGCAGGTGGGGCACTCTTTTTTAAGAAGGTCTACATCCCAAAGACTACTTTTGAAACGATCACACCGACCACTGGCGACTTAAGTGTCAGTGTGAGAGGTATCGGTAATGTCAGTGCCAAGGACATCTATAACATCACAGCACAAAGTGGTGGCAAGGTACTTTCTATCACTGTAGATGAAGGTGACTGGGTGAAAAAAGGCGACCTTTTGGTCAGTATGGACGGTGTTGATCTCAATGCCCAGTTGGCTGGAGCAGAGGCCTCTTTGGAAAAGGCCAAGTTTGATATCGTAGCATCAAGAGATGAGTTAAAAAACCAGAAAAGTCAAAAAGCACTGCTTCAAAAGACTTATGACCGTTATGAAAAACTCAACAAGCAGGGCTATGCCGCGCAGTCAGAGTATGATAAGGCACAGAGTGATCTGCAGGGCATCGAAATGCAGATGGCCGCTTCTCTTTCACGCATCAACGCGGCCAAAGCTGAGAGTCGTCGTGCTCAAAAGAGCATAGAAGCTCTTCAAAGTCGTGTTGAACGCCTTAAGGTCTATGCCCCGGTAAATGGTTATGTCATATCTAAAGATGTAGAGGTCGCACAAAATGTACTGCCAACCACCAGCATACTCAAGATTGTCGATCCTAAGACTTTGTGGGTGGTCACAAAAATAGATGAACGGGTCTGTGCTGAGGTCCATAAAGGTCAAAAAGCACAGATCAGACTTCATTCTCAACCAGACAAAGTGTTCAAAGGCAGTGTTAAACGCATTGATGCCATGAGTGATGCTGTGACCTTAGAGCGTGAGATCGATGTTGCATTTGAGAAGATCCCGGAACCTTTTTACATCAACGAACAGGCTGAGGTCTCTATTGAGGTCAAACATTATGAAGATGTTTTAAAATTACCGTTGAGTGTACTGGTTCAAAATGGAGGCACTTGGGGTGTTTGGAGTGTCGACAATGGGCATGCTCAGTTCGTTGCATTGGAAGATAAAATACAAAGTTCTCAAGAAGTCAGTGGCAGTAACCTTAATACATCTTTACAGGTCATCGTGCCCAACCCTAACAAAAAGCCTCTTAAAGAGGGCATGAAGATCCACCTATGATACATCTGGCCAAAGAGGACATCAAACACTCCCTGGGGAAGTTCATCGTCACCGCTATGGGTGTTGGGATGCTTTTGGGGATCGTGCTCATCATGATGGGTGTTTACAGAGGTATGATCGTCGATGCTGAAGTCTTACTTCACGATCTTGATGCAGACTTGTGGGTCGTACAGGAGAACACACTCGGACCCTTTGCCGAGTCTTCTCGTGTACACGAAGATCTTAAAGATACACTCAAATCCGTTCCGGGGATTGATAAGTCTGAAGCTATTACCTTTCAAAGTATTCAGCTTCCCGGTAAAAATGGTGGTAAAAAGGTACGCGTTCAGGTGGTAGGTTATGATGTCTACGGTGAGATCAACCCTATTAATCCTGAACGTCTTGTAGAGGGACGAACGCTTGGTATTGATCATTATGAGATCGTAGTGACGGACAAAACAGGTTACAAACTGCATGACACTTTAAAACTGGGACGTAACGACTATACGGTCGTCGGTATTACCCACGGTTCTGTTGCTTCCGGAGGGGACTCTCTAGTCTACCTGAGTCTCAAAGATGCCCAGCAGATCCAGTTCTCCTACTCCAACAAACGCATCCAGACCGACAAAGCAAGAGGGATCTTAAACAAAGATGCCCATCTTGTCAATACCGTCATTGCAACCCTAAAGCCAGGATACGATGTCGACCAAGTAGCCCAGGAGATCGAGCAGTGGCATCATAAAAGTGTCTACACCAGAGCCCAACAAAAGATCGTCTTGACTCGAAATGTTATTGAGAAGGCTTCAAAACAGATCGGTCTTTTTACTGCTATTTTAGTAGGGGTCTCTACCATCATCATCGCGCTCATCATCTACACCATGACACTCGAAAAGATAAAAGAGATCTCGATCATGAAACTCATAGGACTGCCAAACCGTATGATCACACAGATGATCGTCGAGGAGACCCTGCTGCTGGGTATTTTAGCTTTTCTTTTTGGTAATGTCTTTGCACATCTTATATCGGGAAAGTTTCCTAAGCGTATTGTCTTAGATCTGCCAGATGCCTGGGGTCTTTTTGCTGTCGTCGTTGTTGCTTCTATATTTGCTTCATTTATAGGGGTGAAAAAAGTGATCAGTGCAGACCCATCTGCCGCCATAGGAGGTTAAGATGTCACAAGAACAAGCGATCAAGATCGAAGCCCTCAACAAGTCCTTTGGCAAGGGTGATGCCTTTGTTGATGTCATCCAGGATGCCTCTTTTACTATTAACAAGGGAGAACTCGTAGCCCTTGTCGCTCCGAGTGGGGCAGGAAAAACAACGCTGTTGATGATGTTAGGCTGTGTCGATGCACCTACTTCGGGAACCATCTGGCTGGGAGAAGAGAAGGTCTATGACAACAAGTGGCTCACCAAAGAGACTAGAAAGATCCGTCGTGAGAAGATCGGGTTTATCTTTCAGGCACACTATCTCATCCCATTTTTGAACATCATCGATAACCTCAGGCTTCTGCCACAGGCGAACAAAACAGATGATAAGCAGTCCAAAGCCAAGGCCAGAGAGCTGTTGAAGTACTTCGATATCGCCGAAAAAGAGAAGGCCATGCCCTCACAGCTCTCCGGCGGACAAAACCAGCGTGTCGCCATCGCAAGAGCACTGATGAATGACCCTGAAATCATTTTGGCAGATGAACCTACCGCTGCACTCGACATGGCACGCTCCATCGATGTCGTCAAGATGCTCAAAAAGATCGCCTCCGAACAGGACGTCGCCATCATCATGGTCACCCACGACGAACGCATGCTTAAGTATTGTGACAGGGTCATGAAGATAGAGAACAAAGGGATCGTCTTTGACGATGAGCATACTACAAAGATATTGTGATTTTTATAAGTTTCTGCTTCCCAGAACACGATTAAGCTGATTACTCAGTAGACCCTGAAGCAGTGCCCCGACAAGAATGTAAATGCTGAAGATCACCGTAAACGAAAGTCCGAAATAGCTGATCATCATCGGTATCCATGGTATCTTGATGGCGCGGGCATATAAAAAGGTGATGATGAGGCCGTCGTTGATGCCTTTGTTGCGTAGATCCTGCAGTAACGGGTACCAGACATAGGCCGGCCCATGACTTAGGATACCGCTGACCAGCGCAATGCTCCAGCCTTTGAGAGAACTGCCTTCACCGATATGTTTGGCGATGCTCTTTTCGTCGACAAAGGTGTTGAGCAGAGCCATGAGAAAGAAGACGACAGCGAGAATGGGGATGATGAACAGCAGAACATGCAGACTCTCTTGTAATGCAGGCAGTGCTTTGGGCTCATTCAGGGCAAAAAGTACGCTATAGGCGATACCTACCAACACAAGTAAAACGATACCGGTCTTGTTTTTCATGAAAACACCTGTAATGTGTAGGTAATACTAAAGGCTAGAACGAAGGAGAAAAGCAGGGCCAAAACGTTCTGTATCAGTGTAAAGCGCAGACCGAAGATGGAAAATGACAGTGGCAGTTGTACGACACCGAGAGTGACAAAAGAGAGGATGAACGCGGTAACACCATAAAAGGAAGCTCCATTGTCGAGTAGTTCACCACCGACGAGATAACTCAAAAAGGGCTGTCCGACAGAGACACCGCCAACACTGATACCCACTAACATGTCATGTAGCGGCGAACCGTTGAAGAGGGTTTTGAGCATCTCAGGGGTAATGTAGGTTTTGAACAGACCGATCGCACCGATGATGGCCAGCAGCATCGGTGCGATCATCATCAGGTTTTTAAGGGCACCTTTCAGCGCTTGTCCAAATCGTTTCATCACAGATCAGCAGGTCGTCTATTTGCTCTCGACCTTACGGGAGAAGTAAGGCTCAGGGTGGCCGCAGACCGGACATTTGGTCGGTGCTTTTTTGCCATAATGGACATGGCCGCACACTTCACAGATCCAGACCTCTTCGTCTTCACTTGCAAACTCATGGCCTTCACTCAAGCGCTCAAGCAGCTCTCTGTACATCTTTTCATGTTCAACTTCGACATGACCGATGTTCTTGAAGAGGCGTGCTGCTTCTTTGTGGCCTTCCTCTTTGGCAATGGCCGCAAAGTCAGGGTACATAGTAAGGTTCTCGTAGCTCTCTCCGGCAATAGCATCTTTGAGGTTGGCAATGGTGTCACCCCAAGAGTCCTCGCTCGCATTTTTCATACGGTTATGAAGCGCGAGTTCTAGTTTGGCATGCTCTTTTTCGTTGTTCGCTGCACGCTGGAAGTGCGCCGCAATGTCACGGTACCCCTCTTTTTGCGCTACTTTGGCATAGTACTCATAACGGTTACGTGCCTGTGATTCACCGGCAAAGGCTTTAAGCAGGTTCACTAGAGTCAAGTCGACCGTCACCATCTCCATAGCTTGTCCACAGCAGTGTAGCTCACCCCCACCGACCTCTTGTACTTCGACAACATTACCACATACATTACACTTGTAACTTTCATACTTTTTCATCAGACGTTCCTTGTAATAAATTTAAATAACTATAACACAGGCTTGGTATATATATTAATAACACACGCTTGCACTTAAAGCTTTTTATTGATAGATGATTTAAAACAACACGATAAAATTGTAAAAAATGTAATGTAGTAACTTTGTGCGTGTAATGGTTACATATAATAAAAAATTATGTATAGAGGCTTTGTTTACTTTCCTATTAATATTATTTTCATTAAAATCATACAAATTTATAGTATTGCGAGAACTTCTACTGTGTCAAAACTTCCTAACAACATCCAAGCCAAAAAAGAGGCAGACAAAGCTTTGTTTCACCAATTTACTGCTGAGCTCCGTCAAAAAGGGCTTTTAGACAAGACTCCGATTAGAGGGAGTGTAGAGATGGCCTTAGAGCTTGCAGGGTATGCATTGCTCTTTACCTATATGAGTCAGATCCCCGCTTTTGCAGTGGGGTTGATCCTGGTTCTTTTGATGGTACGGTCTACTTACATTGTTCATGATCTACTGCACAAGCAGTACTTCTCTCGTAAGACGAGTAACCGTCTGGGGCTTATTTTTGGAAATCTATTGATCGGGCTTTCAGGAAAATGGTGGGACAGAGAGCATAATGTGCTTCATCATACCTACACCAATGCGGCAGAAAAAGATGCTGATGTACAGGGCTTTGGTGGAGCGATCATTGGAAAACATGACTCTGTAAAGTTTATCCATAGATATCAACACATTTTTTTCTTTTTACTGCTGCCTGCTATCTATGTCAGTTTTGTAATACAGTCGTATACTTTTGTCTTTCAGAAAAAGAACTGGACAGAACTCCTATTTTTGCTGCTGCATCTTGTGATCCCGGTAAGTGTGCTCTCTATACTTGGTGGTGTAGATGGTGGTATTGCCTTGGCTATAGCATACTTTGGGTATGGACTGGCCCTTGCTTTGGTGACCATCACCAATCATATTGGTCTGCCTATCCATTTTGGTGATGACTATAAACAGTACAGCTGGATGGACCTGCAGACAAGAGGAAGCCGAAACATCAATGGTGGACTTTTTATCCATTATCTCTATGGTGGACTCAATACACAGATAGAACATCATGTCTTCCCACATGCTTCACGTTTTCAACTGCTTAAGATCGCTAAGCATACAGAGCAGTTTTGTAAAGAACATGAGTTTATCTACTACACCACATCACCTTTTCAAGCTTATAAAGAGATCTACCATTATTTTAAAAAGCTTCGTCTACGCAGCTAAGGCTACTTCTAGTTGGTCCCTTCCAGCAGCCTTTGCCCGGTAGAGTGTACCATCGACTTTTTTATCAACATCACCACATGTTACCACTAAGAGTAGTAACTTTATTTTGGAAGGTGAAAGCTTTACGGATGGTTAAAATAGACCAAAGTGCAATAGTGCCAAACTCCTTACTCCATTAGGGATTAAAACTTGTAGCTGGCATTGACGTAGTAGTAACGTCCCGGCTCATTCATCAGCATGACATCACCACCGCCGCTAAGCAGGGTCAGGTCTTTGTAGGTGTTTGAGAGAGCATAGGTCTTGTCAAAGACATTGTCCACACCGGCAGAAAGCCCAAAACCGTAAGGAAGCTTGTGGTCGATCTTAAGGTTCATAATACCCCATGACGCAAGTTCCTGCTCACCATTGTCCACATCAAACTCCTTCCATGTGTCAGCCCCTACAAAAGCTACAGTCGCTACACTCTCCTGATAATAGACATAGCTGAGAGAGACATTGCCTTTGAGCGGTGGTATCTCGGCCAGGTTGGTGTTGGTCTGACCTGTTGTCAAAGTCTCTTTTTGACCACGTTGGTAGGCAATCCCAAAGTCACTGTAGAGACGGTCAGAAAAATAATAACTTCCGGTAATGTCGATCCCATATATTGTGGCATCGATGTTTTCAAAGGCATTGACTGCGAGGGTATTGCCCATTTGTACGACAGTGTTGCTACTGTTGTAATAGATGTAGTCTTTTAAGAGACTATAGAACAGTTTGGTCTTGAGCGTAAACGCGTCATATTCGTTTTTCATGCCCAGATCGACTTCATAGTTGGTAGTCTGTTTCAAATCATCGCTACCTACAGTGTTGCCCATCATCCCTTTAAAGTAGAGCTCCCTTGCATCGGGTACACGTGACGCCTTGCCGAGCCCGCCGAAGAACTGAAGGTTTTTGTTTGTTTTGTAGGTGGTAAAGATGTTGGCACTCAAGGCACTGTAGTGGTTCTCCTGCTGTGCTGCCAAAGGCGGAACATCACTGTTTTTAGGTATGACGGTCGTATCATCGTATCTCAGTCCCAGCTTGGTATCAAAGAGAGATGAAGTGTGTGAGAACTCGGTAAAGAGTGCGAGGTTGGTGGTGTCAACATCATCAATACTTTTTTTGATAACACCACTGTTTGGTCCCATGGTATAGGTCAAAGGGTTGTCGTTTTTATAATAGGTTCCATCCCAGTTCCGTACACTGCCATCGAGACCGATGGTCATCATGAGGG
>WGDB01000033.1 GCA_015493495.1 Helicobacteraceae bacterium
GCAGAGATGAATAAGGGCAGGGTAGTGAGTCCGTTGGATATGTAGGCTTTAATGAGTCTTAGCCCATTTCACAAACCAACCCAAAGCCGATCTTTACGCTATAATACTGAAAATTAAGCGCACTCGGTCTGCGACTTTTGGACAACTTCCAATTCTTACATTTTAAAATCAACTCTATTTACAGCCTTGACCGAACCATTTTTTAAACTTCTTGGCGGGCTTTTACAACCATAAGGTACATATTAATGTCATTTAACAACTTGGGGCTTTCTAAGCCTATTTTACGCGCTATTGAAGAGCAGGGTTACACTACTCCTACACCTATACAAAAACAGGCGATCCCTATCGTACTGGCTAAAAAAGATGTCTTGGCGGGTGCTCAGACGGGTACGGGTAAGACTGCTGGTTTTACACTTCCTCTTTTACAGATGCTCAGTGATGCACCTAAAGAGACAGGAAAGCGAAAGGTCAAGGCACTGATCTTGACACCGACACGCGAACTTGCTGCACAGGTTGCAGACAATGTTCATGCTTACGGCAAGTACTTACCATTTAAGTCTACTGTTATCTTTGGTGGTGTTGGTAGCAACCCTCAGATCCAGACGCTTAAACGTGGTGTTGACATCATCATCGCAACTCCGGGTCGTCTGCTTGACTTAGAGTCTCAAGGTTACATTGACTTCTCTACCATAGAGTTCTTTGTTCTTGACGAAGCTGACCGTATGTTGGACATGGGTTTCATCCACGACATCAAAAAAGTCTTGGCCAAACTGCCTAAAAAACGTCAAAACCTTCTCTTCTCAGCAACTTTTTCAAATGAGATCAAAGCGTTGGCAGACAAATTACTTAACAAACCTGAACTCATTGAAGTAGCACGTCGTAATACCTCGTCCGAATCAGTGACACAGCATGTCTACCCAGTAGACAGAGAACGCAAGCGTGAGTTACTTTCACACCTTATTAGTAGTAACAACTGGCAACAGGTACTTGTCTTTACCCGTACAAAACATGGTGCAAACCGTTTGACCGAGCAATTGGGCAAGGATGGCATCACTGCCGCAGCCATCCATGGTAACAAAAGCCAAACAGCACGAACTAAGGCACTGGCTCACTTTAAAGCAGGTACTGTTCGTGTTCTTGTGGCAACAGACATCGCTGCACGTGGTATCGACATCGATCAGCTTCCACATGTGGTAAACTATGAACTACCAAATGTTCCTGAGGACTATGTGCACCGTATTGGTCGTACAGGTCGTGCGGGTAATGAGGGAGATGCTATCTCTTTGGTATGTGTTGATGAAGTGAAACTACTTCGTGACATTGAAAAGTTGATGAAAAAAGATGTTCAAAAAGTAAGAGAGCCCGGTTTTGATGTTAACCCAGACATTAAAGCAGAACCTATACAGCAAAAGAGCCGTGGACGTCAACAACAGCGTAAAAAAAGTGCACATGACGGACAGACTGAACATAATCACCGTCGCCCAAGACCAAACAAACCAAGATCATCACGATTTGGATCAAACAGACAAGGAAACTCATAATGGCAAAAGCAAATTATTCATACGAGAAACGTGCAAGAGAGCTTGAAAAGCAGAAGAAAAAAGAGGACAAACGTCTCAAGAAGCTAGCAGAAAAAAATGGTACAACCATTGCTGAAGAGCGCGCTGCTGCAGAGAGTAAGTCAAAAGATAAATAGCGTAAATGTCATCTGAAGTGTAAAAGCGGAGGGTGAAGTATATTTAGGGGGCTTTAGTTAAAGAGCTTTAGAAAAGACTCTGTAGTCTCTTCATAAAACCATTTTACAAGGAGCACATAAGCGCTCCTTAGGGACGACTAGAGTCCTGTAACGTTCTCAGCTTGTGGGCCTTTTTCGCCTTCACCAAGCTCGAAAGTCACTTTTTGACCTTCAGCAAGAGAAACACGACCGTGACCACTACTGTTTACTTGACGAAAGTGTACAAATACATCTTTACCGCCATTTTCTTGTTCGATAAAACCGAAACCTTTTTCATCATTGAACCATTTTACTGTTCCGTTTACTAAATTTGCCATTGCAATTCCTTTGTTTGTGTACACACCATTTCTGGAGTGCTAAAATCTAAAGTGGAGTGTTCTTTCGAGTGGATCATACTGTCAACGGAAGGTCATCAATAAAATACAAGCTAAAGATGAAACTCTAAATCATCTTTCATTGACGGAATTATAGCTGAATATATGGAGTAATACAATAGCATGAGTTTTTGACCTTGAAATGCAGGAAAGATAACATATATGGATAGTAGACCGCTAAGTGCTATAGCATGAATGTTTGAGCTTGTGGACTCCTGCCTACGCAAGAGTGACGAGAAAAGGGTACTGTAAATATAGCTCATTAGTGAAGCTGAGAAGAAGACTACTTCTTGGTATAGAGATCACTGTTGGGGTGGTTTGGCTTGGAAATGTTGCTTTTTTTGTCACTGTGTGTGTCATAGTGGACGACATCTTCTGCCTGTAAAGTACCTAAAATAAGTAGTGTAAGTATCATTATTGCTTTCATGGTCTATCTCCTGTTAATTTAAATCTTATTACCACTTAAGAGTAGTAATAAATCAGATGAATTTTATCTGATTTAAATAAGACAATAATACTCCTGTTTAGTTATTTTGAATACTTAAGCGTAATTTTATAACACTACTTATTTATAGTAATATAGTCTAGGCTACAAGAAATATATGTAGTTTAAAAAAATAGGTAGGGGAGATGGTGAAACCCTCAAAAAGAGGGTGGGGTAGAAGATGGTGTGAAGTATCAAGATCAAGAGCGTAGCCTATGACTCCTCTTTGTCATAACTAACTTTGGTCATGTTCTCGTAACGCTTGTAGATCTCTTCTGCATGCCAGGTGGCCGTCTCCAAGAACTTGGCAGCATCTTCGCTGTTCATCTTCTCTACCATCTTGAACCGTGTCTCATGATACATATACTCTTTTACTGGGATCGTTGGCCCTTTATAGTCGAGCTTCATAGGATTTTTACCCTGTGCCTCAAGTTCCGGGTTGTATCTGAATGTTGGCCAGAGACCACACTCCACCGCACGTTTCTGCTGGTCCATACCGTGTTTTAGATCATATCCGTGAGCGATACAGTGGGAATAGGCGATGATGATGGACGGGCCGTCATAGCGTTCGGCCTCTATGAAGGCTTTCAGGGTCTGGGTGTCGCTGGCACCCATGGCGACACGGGCGACATAGACATTGCCGTAGGCCATGGCCATCAAACCGAGGTCTTTAGGGAGCTGGGGTTTTCCGCCGGCTGCGAACTTGGCGACGGCACCAGTTGGTGTGGCCTTGGACTGCTGGCCGCCGGTGTTGGAGTAGACCTGTGTGTCCAAGACCAGTATGTTGACGTTTTTACCGCTGGCAAGGACATGGTCGAGACCGCCGTAGCCGATGTCGTAGGCCCAGCCGTCACCACCGACGATCCACACGGACTTCTTGACCAGGTAGTCAGCAAGCTCCAACAGCTGCTTGGCTGCGGGCTGCTCCATGGTCTCCAACTGCTCTTTTAAGGTTTCGACACGATCTCTCTGCGCGTAGATGCCCGCTTCGTCACTCTGGTCTGCACTCAAGATAGCGTTGGTCAGTTCAGGGTCGAGGGTGTCAAGCTGCTGCAGAAACTCTCTCGCCTGAACCTCATGTTTGTTTATGGTGAGTCTGAAGCCCAGACCAAACTCGGCATTGTCTTCAAACAGTGAGTTGGACCAGGCCGGACCGCGTCCCTGAAGGTTTTTGGCCCAAGGCGTTGTCGGAAGATTACCGCCGTAGATGGAGGAACAGCCCGTAGCGTTGGCGATGATCATACGGTCACCGAAAAGCTGGGTGATGAGCTTGAGGTAGGGCGTCTCACCGCAGCCGGGGCAGGCGCCCGAGAACTCGAACAGCGGCTGCAGGAACTGACTCTCCTTGACCTTGGAATGGTCGAGTTTGGAGCGGTCATACTCAGGCAGCTTGGTAAAAAAGTCCCAGTTTTCAATGCCCTCTTCGAGCAGCGGTTCTTTGACATGCATGTTGATGGCTTTGAGCTCGGGGTTCTCTTTGTTGCGGCCGGGGCAGACCTCTACACACAGAGAACAGCCGGTACAGTCTTCAACAGCGACTTGGATGCTAAACTGCTCCTGAGGCTCGAAACTCTTGCCTTTGGCGGTGATCTTTTTGAAGAGTGCCGGAGCATCTGCAAGCAGCGCTTCGTCAACGACCTTGGAGCGTATGACAGCGTGAGGACAGACAAGTACACATTTGTTGCACTGTATACAAGATTCAGGGTCCCATAGAGGAACTTCTTGCGCGATATTTCGTTTTTCATACTGGGTAGTACCGCTCGGCCAGGTACCGTCTGCAGGGATGGCACTCACCGGCAGTTCATCCCCGCGCCCTTCGATAAGATGGGCGGTGACATTGGCGACGAACTCACTCACCTTGCCCTTGATAGCACGTTCGAGCGGCAGATCACTTTCTGCTTTTAGCGGAATATCGACGTGGTGCAGATGTTCAAGAGCGTTGTCAACAGCCTTGTAGTTCATGGCCACGATCTCATCACTCTTCTTTCCGTAACTCTTCTGGATGGAAGCTTTGATCTGTTTTATAGCTTCATCATGAGGCAGGACACCAGAGATAGCGAAGAAACAGGTCTGCATAACGGTGTTGATGCGTCGCCCCATTCCGCTCTCTTTAGCCACCTTGTAGGCATCAATAACGTAGAAAATTATCTCTTTTTCGATGATCTCTTCTTGGATGACACGAGGCATACGTCTCCAGACCTGCTCCGGGTCGAAAGGAGAGTTAAGAAGGAAAGTCGCCCCTTTTTTAGCATGCTGCAAGATGTCGAACTTCTCCATGAAGACACTTTGGTGGCAGGCGACGAAGTCCGCCTTGTCTATGAGGTAGGTGGAGTGGATAGGCTCGGGACCAAAACGCAGATGGGAGATGGTCATGGAACCGGACTTTTTGGAGTCATAGACGAAGTAGCCTTGTGCATAGTTGTCTGTCTCTGTTCCGATGATCTTGATACTGTTTTTGTTGGCACCTACCGTACCGTCAGAGCCAAGACCAAAGAAGATGGCTTGGAACTGCTCGGTGTTGTCGAGCGCGTCCACATGTTCGAATTCGAGGGAGGTGTGGGTGACATCGTCATGGATACCGATGGTGAAGTGGCGTTTGGGCTGTGCTTTTTTGAGTTCGTCGAAGATCGCTTTGATCATGCTTGGCGTGAACTCTTTTGAAGAGAGTCCATAACGGCCGCCGATGATATGGGGCATTTCTATAGAGAGTCTACCCTCATCTTTGGCCTCACTGAGTGCTGTGACGATGTCGAGGTAGAGCGGTTCTCCCAACGAACCCGGCTCTTTGGTACGATCCAACACCGCGATACTCTTAATCGTCTCCGGCAGTGCCTCAAGTAGGGCATTGACATCAAATGGTCTGTAGAGTCTTACCTTGATGACACCGACCTTTTCACCTAAAGCAGTAAGGTGCACAACACTCTCTTCAACTGCTTCGGCACCCGAACCCATCAGTACCAAAACGCGTTCGGCATTTTCGGATCCAAAATACTCAAAAGTCTTGTAGACACGTCCTGTCAGTTGGGCGAACCGATCCATAGTCTCCTGAACGATGTCAGAGGTCGCCTCATAGTAGCTGTTGACACTCTCACGTCCCTGAAAATAGACATCAGGGTTTTGCGAGGTACCGCGGATAAAAGGGTTGTCTGGGGTGAGGGCACGTTCTCTGTGGGCTTTGACAAGCTCATCGTCTATCATAGCGCGCATGGTCTCTTCATCGAGTAGAGCAATCTTGTTGATCTCGTGGGAGGTTCTGAAACCGTCGAAAAAGTGCAGAAAAGGGACCCGTGAACGCAGTGTCGCAGCCTGCGCGATGAGTGCAAAGTCATGGGCCTCCTGAACGGAGTTGGAAGCGAGCAGGGCGAAGCCAGTCTGTCTGACGGACATGACATCGGTATGGTCGCCAAAAATGGAGAGTGCCTGGGCTGCAAGAGAGCGTGCGGCCACATGAAAGACTGTGGGTGTCAGCTCTCCGGCGATCTTGTTCATGTTGGGGATCATCAGCAAAAGCCCTTGAGAGGCAGTAAAGGTGGTGGTCAGTGCACCGCTTTGCAAAGCTCCATGAACCGTACCACTGGCACCGCCCTCACTCTGCATTTCGATGACATCAGGCACGGTACCAAAGATGTTTTTCTCTTTATGGGTAGCGTAGATGTCACTCAACTCACCCATAGGTGAGGCCGGGGTAATAGGGTAGATGGCAATGATCTCGTTGATCTTGTACGCCACTCTCGCAACCGCTTCGTTTCCGTCAATAGTCATACTTTTAAAAGGCATTTCTCTCTCCTTGTATATGACTTATTGTACTCCTCTTCGCTTTGGAACTCTATAAGGAGGTGGTAAAAATTTGATCTCTGTATCCAACATAATCACTATTGAGAACGATGATTTTTAAAGTAAGGGAACTCTTTAGCTTTTGTTTAAGTGTCTTTTCTTTTTAAGTTGCTTGCTATTTGTGATGGGCTCATCATCATTATTAATGATGAGTGTCACTCTTAGATATAACTTGAATTGCCGTGATTAATTATTTGGATAAACGTTGGTATAATCAAATATCTCACGAATATCAGTCTCTAAACTTGGATCTCCAAAAGTATATTTATCTCTTAAACCTGCAACAAAGGCTCCAATATCCTTATTTCGAAACTGTACATGTTTAAAAAGGTCCAGATACATCGATCTAGAAATCTGTGCACCATCAACTAGTTTGGTTAAAGGAGGAAGTTGCGAAGCCAACGCGTAAAGCTTCTCTACTGTAATCTCATTAGCAATCTCAGCATAAGCGCTGCGAAGTTTTCTTTCCAAATTTATATCCGCACTTTTATTATAAAAATCAACCAATGCCTGAGCGCTTGCATTTCTATCATAATATCTAAAACTATTGCTCAGATGTTCTGCATTTCTATTTTTAGCATTATAACCAGCAGGCATATCTTCATCTTGCCTATATGACTCATCAGAACTTATATAGTGCGCTTTAACATAATCTAAAACTATTGATATTTTCTCTTCCTTAGAGAGTAGTACGATAGAACCACCTATCACATCTTTATATTTTTCATTTTTTGAAGTTTTAAAATATTCCTCATACAGATGTGCATGATCATAATAATGTTGAGTTGTGTCTAAGACACCACCTGTCCTTTTACTCGTAGCAAACCAGACACCAAGCCCAACAGCCATACGTGAAAGTTTTGGAGTCACATAACTTCTGTCGATGATGTCTAAAAACTTAGAGACTGAAGTCTCTGTCCCAATAGTAGTGTAAAGCATACCAATCAACATCATGGTCTTATCTGATGTTGTGTGGCTGAAGATATAATCAAGATCTTTATAATTTTTAATGATCTTCTCTTCATCACCAGTAGCCATCTCATCAAGAAAATCAAAAGTCACATTGGCATCAGCTGCATCAGGAGTTGATACATTGAGCTCTTCGTTATAAAGTTTTAAGATATAAGGATCAAGTGTATCAACATCAAAGTGATATTGATTACCCCAGTCAAAACCAAAATAGCTTAAAAGATTGTGAAAAAAGTCTGTAAATAAGTCAGATAGACGTTGAAGATAGCCCTCAAGATCAAAATCATAAATATCTGAATTATTAACGGTTTCTACCGCTTTATCCATACTGATGATGGAACTATTTAACGCAACACTGCGTAAAGGGGCTCCTTTTTGAAATGACCGGATATATTCATCAACACTATTACTCTCTTGCGTTTGCTGATCTTCTATAGTACGAAGGGTTAAAAAGTAGTCTTTTGTTTGTGTCTCTTCTAAAAGTGTCAAAGGATCTTTATCAATATACATTTCATCAAGATTAAAACGAGATGCGACATACTTTTTTGCGTCACTGTAAGATAGGTCATTTTGAATGGCCTCTTCTATCAAGGTAGTAAAAGTGTTGATATTGTGTGAAGCATTTTTATCTAAAGAACCAAGTAACACCATATTATTGCTGTTCTCTTGTAGTGTGATGAGGTTAAATCCATACTCTGCAAGCAAGAGAGCGTCTTGTGCACCTTCTTCTACATAAGTTAATTCATAACTACCGTCTTCTGCACTGGTTGTAGAGACTTCACTCTCTTGACATGTGTGATCTCTGTTGAGATCTATACAGACCGTTGCCTTAGAGAGACTAGATGAGCCTCTAACACTCACGCGCTTTACATCATCACTGTTTGAATTGATCTGCTCTGGTGATGAATCACACCCTGCAAACATAAGTGCCGCTAAAAGCACAGAGCCTAAAAATATTTTTTTGTCTAACATAGTAACCTCCGATTTGTGTGAGGTCAGTATAACTACAAATTATGTGGTAAAAAGGGGATGGCTGCTTTTCTACCCTACATCAAAAAATTTCTCTCAAATATCGCCCTGTTTTACATTTTTTCCTTCTGCTTTTCACTCCAGAGTGGTTTAGTGTAATAGAATTTTCCAGAGAACAAAGGGTTTTAAGAGACACTTTGTGTAGTTCTTTACTGTTGGTATTGACAAAAAGTATTATAGGTATTAATGGACGGTAAAAAGGAGTAGGTAGTGTAAGATGTTAAAAAGTCTGGTTTTGAGAAGGAAGGGTGGACCCCTCCCACTGTTTAAAGTGCCTTACTCATGATGCGGTTCATACGAGAGACGAACTCAGCAGTGTCGTCGATCTCCATGCCGTCAAAGAGTTTGGCCTGATCTAGTAAGACGTGGGCAGCATCTTCAACAAGATTGATGTCGCTAGTCTCTTTTAACTTACTCAAGATCTCATGGTTAGGGTTGATCTGTAAGATAGGCTTGATCGCTGGTGCTTCGCCCATCTGACCCATCTGCTGCATCATCTGCGCCATCATGTAGCTTGGATCCTCTTTATCGATCTTAAGAGCTACTGGAGAGTCTGTAAGCTCTGTTGTTACCTCTACTTTAGACACGCTCTCACCTAGAGTCTTTTTAAACTCCCCAATAAGACCTTCGTACTCTTTAGAGAGTTCTTCTTCTTTCTCTTTTGCCTCTTCTGAATCATCAAGAACCGCATCAGCAGCATTGACAAACTTGTACTCTTTGTACTCTGTCACCATTGGCATGACGATAGTATCGATCTCTTCGTTCATCACAAGGACATCGATGCCCTTAGCTTTGAAACGCTCAAGTGTTGGAGAGTTCTTAAGCATGTTAAGTGCCATTTTTCCTGTGATGTAATAGATCTCTTTTTTCTCTTCATCGACTGAACTGACGAAGTCTACAAGTGAAGTGGTCTCATCAGAATTAATCGTGTTGAACTGTAGAAGCTCCAAGATACGCTCTTTGTTACCCATGTCAGAGTAGAGACCCTCTTTAAGTACGTTTCCAAACTCTGCATAGAAGGCATTATACTTCTCTTTGTCTTTTTTCATCATCTTGGCAAGTTCAGAAAGTACTTTCTTTACAGAAGCGTTACGGATCTTGCTCATCACTGGGTTGGACTGTAAGATCTCACGACTGACGTTTAGTGGCAGGTCAGCAGAGTCGATGACACCACGTAAGAAACGCAGGTAAGTAGGCATAAGCTCTTTGTCATCGTCAGTGATAAAGACACGGTTAATGTAAAGTTTGATACCCGGTGCGTAGTCTACGCGGTACATGTCCATCGGTGCTTTTGACGGAACATAGAAAAGGGTAGTGTACTCTACAGCACCCTCCGCTTTGTTGTGCATCCAAGTTAATGGCTCAGATGAGTCATGTGCGATGCTCGAGTAGAAGTCTATGTAGTCTTCGTCTTTAAGCTCTGACTTGGAGATGGTCCAGAGTGCAGAGGCTTTGTTGATCTGCTCGTTTTTGATCTCAGTAGAAGAGGGCTTGGTCTCGTTGCCTTCGTCATCAGTCTCTGCCGGGATGAAGTTCTCTTTATCCATAAAGATAGGAAAAGGGATGTGGTTTGAGTACTTCTGGATAATGCTCTCGATGCGACGTGCTTCCAAGAACTCTGCATCCTCATCTTTAAGGTGCATAGTAATACTTGTACCGTGACCCTTTTTTTCAGCATCTTCGATCTCATAAGAACCATCACCAGCAGAGATCCACTTGTATGCTTTCTCTTCACCCGCTTTTTTAGTGGTCACCTCTACCTTGTCTGCAACCATAAATGCAGCGTAGAAACCAACACCAAACTGACCGATAAGCTGAGAATCCTTCTTCTGATCACCAGAGAGGTTCTCCATAAACGCTTTTGTACCAGACTTGGCGATAGTACCGAGGTTCGCTACAAGATCTTCGTCGTTCATACCAATACCTGTGTCACTAACCGTCAGTGTCTTCGCTTCTTTATCAACTACGATATCGATACGTGGGTTGAACTCAATGCCTTTATATGCGTCGTCGGTAAGTACCAACATGTTGAGTTTGTCCATAGCGTCTGAACCGTTAGAAACGAGTTCACGTAAAAAGATCTCTTTGTTTGAGTAGAGAGAGTGGATCATAAGTTGTAGTAGTTGGTTGACTTCAGTTTGAAATTCATGTTTTGCCATAATGTTTATCCTTTTGTTTAAATATTTTGGGATTTTAGCAAATTAAAAACAATAATGCAAGAGGCATCAACTATCTTTAGTGTATATGACTAAAGATAGTTCTGGAATATAGATAATATGTTATACTTAAAGTATGAAAATAGTCATAATATTATTTATAATCTTTAATCATGTACAAGCTGATGGTCTAATCAATTCATTGATTGATACTAATGCGAGTCAAGCACTGCATAGTGTTAAAAATGGATATCGTGCACCAAGTGAGGATGAAAAACGTCTGAATGCGGTAGCCGGAACAAAAAAACGGGCGATCGGTGATATTGCTATTAAGATCATTGAGACCAATGTCAGTAAGTCTCTGTCTATAGGCGTTGAGTACGCACCACCCATTAAACATGGAAAACTCATTGATAACAAACAAAATACTGAGATCACATTAGATTACAAATTTTAGTGCGCTGTCTTGTTAAAATCAATATTTGATGTTACTCAGATAGAGTCCTTGATGCGGTGCTGGTTTGAGCTTAAAGTGTTTTGTACAATTCAGTTGTGCAAGAAGATCTTTTTTATTATATTTACCCTCACTGATAGCCAACAAAAATCCTACCATCAAACGAATTTGCGAACGTAAAAAACCATTGGCTTCAAAGTAGAATACTGTGTAGCCTTTATACTGATAGACTCTAGTCTTGTAGATCTCTCGTATAAAACTTTCTGTATCACTGCCACTCTTTTTAAAAAACTCAAAGTTATGTTCACCTTCAAAGAATTTTATAGCCTCTTTGATCTTCTCGATGTCTAATGTATCGACGTAGGTGACAAGGTCTGCTAAAAAAGGGTTAGGCTTTTGGGTAGAGATGATGTAGCGATAGGTACGTTTTTTGGCGGAGTATCGGGCGTGGAAGTTCTCATCCACTGCTTCAATACGGCGGATGGTAATGTTTTTTGGGAGTGCTCTGCTGAGTTGGTTTTGAAGTTTGTCGAGATCTCTCCAAAAAGAGGGGAGGTCTACATGGAGGACTTGACGAGAGGCGTGGACACCTCTGTCTGTTCGTCCTGATGCTTGGACTTTAGAAGGTATTTGTAAAAGAGTCAGGGCCTTTTCTACTTGCCCGTTGATGGTCTGGTCAGTCTCTTTTTGAACCTGAGAACCGAAGTAGTTAGCCCCGTTGTAAGCGATAGTTATTTTGACACGCATTAGAACCTGCTGACAATTTTACGACGGTAGTAGGGGTAGCTAAGTCCTAACCAGCTGAAGATGACAACAGGAATGGTGTAGTAACCAAGACTGCCCACCAGACCAATACTTGTACCATAGTAAAAGACGATGGAAGCGAACAAAAAGAGGTAAATATAGGCTTTTTGGTGGCGTACATGGGCAACACCAATAGCAAGGACCATAAAGAGGCTCAGTAATGGAAAGAGCGAAAGCAGCAGGTCTGAGATGAATTTTTTGGTATGGATCTTTTGTAGACTGGGTTCGTTGTTAAACCAGTAGTCATAGGCATTAAGATATTTGCGTTGGTCGGTGGTCATGATGTTGTTGATAAAAAGGGTCTCAAAACGCATCTGCGTCAAGGTGTCTACCGTGTAACTGTAGCCTTTTCCGGTCTCCAGTTCCAGACGCAGTACACCCCCTGTGTTGTCAACAGTTGCTTTTTCGGCTCCGATAACGATCTCCTCTTTTTTATCTTTGTGAAAGAGGACGACATCACCAAAAGTGTTGTCTTTGTTGTCTTTACCGATATAAAGAAGCCATGAACCAAAGTTGTGACCAAATTCAGAGGCGCTCAGGTTGAACTTGGCCTCACTCTTTTTATGTTTCATAAAGTTTATGGAGAGGGTCTTGGCATGTGGAAAGAGAAAAAAGAAGTTAAACATCAGAAGCAGGGTCAGGGTGAGAGCAGGGACTAAAAGTACTTTGATGAGATAACTAGGCTTGATCCCAAGTGAAAATACAATGACCATTTCGTTGTCAGTAGAGAGACGAAACAGTGCCAAAGCTGCTGCGATAAAAAAAGTGATGGGCAGGGTGTAGAAAAAGAGCTCAGGCAGTACAAAAGAGTAAAGCTTGAACATCTCAAAAAATGTGAGCTGTATGTAGGCTGTATAGGCTGCCAGTTTGATCATGAATATGATCGAAGCGATGGCAAAAAGAGGTAGGAACATCGAAAAGAACGAGACCGTAAAGTTCGACATAATGTACCGTCGTAGTTTATGCATAAAGTACTTTCAAGTAAGCTAGTATAGGGGTCTCAAACATAAATGCGATGTAAGTTGCCATAGCTAAAAAAGGGATAAATGGCAGGCGTTGACTCTCTTCATCTTTACCTCGGACAAGCAACATAGCCGGTAGTGCCAAAAGGGCTGATAAAAAGACAGCGACCAGTGCCAGTTTGACTCCTAAAAGGGCACCCATGGTGGCAGCGACCATGATGTCACCCTCTCCCATCGCCTCGAAGTAGAGGGGCATAGGGTTGTAGTTACGGACCCATGATGGTTTTTTGTCAGGCTTGACAAATGCCTTTGTCCTTGCGTAGAGATAGTAAGAGAGATAAAAACGAAGCAAAGTAAAACCTCCGGCCAAAAGCAGCGCATTAGTACCGTTGATCATCAACATCTGTACATCACTAAAACTAAAGATAGCCAGAGTCAGTGCTAAAAGGTTAAGACTGTCAGGTACCATCTTGTAATAAAAGTCGATCATTGAGAGGGTAAGCAGCGTGAGAAAAACAGCAGCAACCCCTACAGCAGCCAGGTTTGGCTCAAGTTTTATAAAGACACTCATCACTAAGAGTCCACTTAAAAGTTCGATGACAGGGTACTGTACAGAGATCTTATCTCCACAAAAAGCACACTTGCCACGAAGAAAAAGCCAAGAGAAGATAGGGATGTTGTGATAGGCTTTAAGCGGTGTATGACAACTCTGGCAGTGAGAGGCAGGAAAAGCGACACTCTCGCCACGGGGCAGACGGTAGATGACCACGTTTAAAAATGAGCCTATGACAGCTCCAAATACAAAAGCAATAAGTGCTATCATGATTTTAATCCTCCAAATCGGCGTTCTATAGTAGTAAACTGTTTGATGATACGCTCCAACTCCCCTGTGCTAAAGTCAGGCCAGAGTGTCTCTATGAAAAATAGTTCGGCATATGCTGCTTGCCACAACATATAGTTAGAGAGTCGGTGATCACCTCCCGTACGTACAAGCAGGTCTACAGGAAGTGTACAGTCAAGTGCTTGGTTGAGGCTCTCTTCAGTCACCTCTTTTTTCTCATTTATGAGGCTGTTAACGGCACGTACGATCTCATTTTTGGCCCCATAGTTCAAGGCAAGGTTCTGGACAAGACCATCATTGTGTTTGGTCTTCTCTTCCACAAGCTCTATCGTTGTCAAAAGTGGTCGAGAGAAGCTCGAAAGATCACCAATAGGCTTGAAACGGATGTTGTTCTTCATATATGTCTCGAGCTCGTTTTTAAGATAACGCTCCAGAAGCTTCATCAAAAACTCGACTTCAAGTTTGGGACGTTTCCAGTTTTCGGTACTGAAGGCATAGAGGGTTAGCTGTTCTATGTCGGGATGCTCAGAACAAAAAGTGGTGATCTTACGAACAACCTCTGCACCTGCCTCGTGACCTTTTAACCTTTTTTGACCTTTTTGCTCTGCCCATCGGCCATTACCGTCCATGATCACGGCAATATGTGAGGCTCTGTTTTGGCTCATAAAAGTGCTGCTTTTTCGCTAAGGAGCAGAGAGAGGGAGAGTTTGTCCATCTTAGGAAGGCTCTCTATTCCTTGGGCTGTGATAAAGTCTATTTGGTTGTCACTTGTTCCAAAACTGTCGCTGTTTTGCAGGAGGTTCAAGCAGACAGCATCAACATCTTTAGCATCTATAAGTGTCGAGGCATTACTAATGGCATGGTCTGCATCCATCTCAGCTTTAAAAGCTACGGTTTTGATGCTGCTGCGTTCCAAAGCAGAAAGCAGATCGATGTTCTGTTTGAGTTCAAGGTTCCAAGTCTCACCAAGATCGACTTTTTTGATCTTGCCTGTTTGTGGATAACGGGGTATAAAGTCACTGATAGCTGCGGCCATAAAGAGATAAGGCTCTTTTTGGATCAACTCCATCGTTTCACCATGCATTAAAGAAGGTTTACTCATCTTCCCCTTTTTAGCAATACGGATAGAGTCTTTTAAGTAGTCATACATCTCATCAGATGAGGCGATGTCTATAGTGTGAATAAAGTCAGGGATATCCGCTTCTCTTCGTGTTGAGATGAGGTTGACATCAGCACCTTTCAAAAAGAGCGCCGTGGCTAAGGATGAGGCCATCTTACCGCTGGAGTAGTTAGAAATATAGCGTACATCATCGATCTTCTCGACAGTGCCACCACCCGTGACGATGACCATTCGCTCACTCCAAAAAGGCTCTTTTAGCAAGGTACGTGCGCTGTACCAGAAGATCTCAAGTGGTTCTGCCATAGCGCCGTCGCCAGTGGTCTGACAGGCCAGCTCTTTGACTTGGGTGTCAATGACCTCATAATTGGAGACCTTTAACATTTTAAGTGAACCCTGTGTAATAGGGTTCTCTAACATATTAGTGTTAGCTGAAGGGGCGATGAGTTTGAGACCAGGGTAGGCAAGGGCACACTGTAACAGCATGTTGTCTGCAATGGCATTGGAGAGTTTGGCAATAGTGTTCGCCGTACAGGGTGCTATAACAAAAAGATCTGCCCACTGGGTTGCTTTGATGTGGTTATGATCATCTGCCCATGACTCACTCTGCTCATCCAAGACCTTGTTACGAGAGAGCGTTTCAAAAGTGAGAGGGGTGACAAACTTCTTGGAAGCCTCACTCATCACCACCTTGACCTCTGCACCTGCTTTAACAAAGAGACGTACCAACTCTAAAGATTTATAGACAGCGATAGATCCGCTGACACCAAGTAGGATTTTTTTACCTGCTAAGAGGTTCTCAGGAATCTGCATCTACTTCTCCTTGCCAAAGAACTTGTAAAAGAAGTTCTCTATGGTTTTGATCTTGGCACGGCTTAAGACAAGTACACCACTTTTGACTGTGTTGGCCGTGAGGGTCGTTCCTGCGGCGACCATAACATCATCTTCGATGGTACAAGGCGCTACGATCTGTGAGTCAGAACCGACAAAAACATTTTTACCAATGATGGTCTTGTACTTCTTTTTACCATCATAGTTACAGGTGATGACACCGGCACCAATGTTTGAGCCACTGCCGATCTCAGCATCACCAATGTAGCTGAGATGACCTGCTTTAACACCGTCTAATGTTGACTTTTTGACCTCTACAAAATTTCCTATGTGGGTGTCTTTTAGGTTAGACAGTGGACGCAGGTGCCCCATAGGTCCAACATCTGAATTATCCATCTTGGAGTCTTCCACTACAGAGTGGGCTTTGATGTGTGAGTTAATGATGTGCGAACTGCCACAAACACGTGCACCGTTCTCAACAACACACTCACCTTCAAATACCACACCCTCTTCGATGTAGATCGTCTCAGGTAGTTGCATAATGATGCCTTTTGCCATCCATTGGTTACGGATACGGCGCTGCATGATCACCTCTGCTTCAGCAAGGTCTATTTTGGAGTTGACGCCCTTGAAGTGCTCTTCATCAACCTCTAAAGGTTCGATGTTGATCCCGTCATTTTTGGCCATAGCGATGATGTCTGTAAGGTAGTACTCACTCTGGGCATTGTCATTGCTGAGTTGTGGAATGTATTTTTCAAGAACGGAACGTCTGAAACTGTAGATACCGGCATTGACATAAGTGATGGCCAGTTCTGTCTCATTGGCATCTTTTTGCTCGACGATGCGCTCCACCCCATGTTTGCCAATGACCACACGGCCATAACCTGAGGGGTCTTCAAGGTTGAAGATGGACATGACGATCTCACTGTTGCTCTCTACAAAACCTTCCAGTGCATTTGCTGTGATGAGTGGCATGTCACCGTTAAGGACAAGAACCTTTTCATATTTGGCCTGGATGCCCATGACCGCACCACCGGTTCCCGGGAACTGCTCTGCATCTTGAACAACAAAAGTGATGTTGTCAAAGTCGGCATTAATAGCTTCGATAACGGCCTCTTTTTGATGGGCAACCACAACGATAACGTCGTCGGTAAGTTCAAGTGCTGCTTTAACAGAGTGATATAACATCGCTTTACCACTGATGGTATGAAGCACTTTGGCCTTAGGCGATTTCATACGACTGCCCTTACCGGCAGCCAAGATAACAATAGAGAGATCAGTTTGCATGGATAATACTTTATATTAATATGGTTGTTATTTTAGCGTAAGAAGTTAAAGCAGATATTTTAGGCATAATTTCGTCACTAAAAAACAGGTAGAGAAGATGGAATGTAAACATTTTGGTGTATGTGGAAGTTGTCGACTGTATGAGGGTGGATATACCCAGCAACATAAAATAAAAACAGAAGAGGTAGAAGATCTCTTTAAAGATATTTACAGTGATGTAATCACACCGTTTTACTCTCCAGAAGCACACTACCGGGCCCGTGCAGAGTTTAAGATCTGGCATATTGAAGAGGAGATCCATTATGCGATGAATCCTATGGAACGTGGTGCTAAAGTCGTGCTGATCGAAGAGTGCCCCATGGTCATCGAACCCATTGCTGCGTTGATGTGGCCACTCTTGGAAAGTATTAAGATGCTGAAGATGGACTTTAAACTTTTTGGTTTGGACTTTTTAAGCAGTTCTGACGGAGAGATCGCTATCTCCATGCTCTATCATAGACGTCTGGATCTGGAGTGGAACACTCAAGCAGAGGCTTTGGCCAAATTGCATAATATCAAGGTCATAGGACGTTCTCGTAAACAGAAGGTGGTCTTAGGTGAGGACTTTGTCACAGAGACCTTAGAGATCGCTCAAAAAAGTTATCAGTTTCAGCACATAGAGAACAGTTTTACGCAGCCAAATCCTAGAGTCAACGAAAAGATGGTAGGGTGGGCGCTTGAGCAGTTTGAAGGGATTACCGGAGACTTGTTGGAACTCTACTGCGGGGCAGGGAACTTTACCATCCCTTTTGCAACGCAGTTTGATAAAGTGCTTGCAACAGAGGTCTCCAAATCTTCTATTAACGCTGCAAAGACAAATATGAAGCTTAATGATGTCACGAACATAGAGTTTGTACGCATGAGTGTTGAAGAGTTTGTTCAGGGTATGGATGGTGTGCGTGAGTTTAGACGGATGAAAGAGATCGATCTTGAAAGCTATGAACTCACAACGATTTTTGTAGACCCACCGCGTGCTGGAATGGATGAAGAATCCTGTGCCTTTGCTGCACGTTTTAAACATATACTCTATATCTCTTGTAACCCTGAGACCTTAAAGCGTGATCTGCAACGCTTAAGTAAAACACATAAGATAGAAGCTATGGCAAGTTTTGATCAATTTCCTTATACAACACATATGGAGATGGGTGTTAAGCTTATACGTCTGTAAACTCTTGTTAGACTCAGTGAAATTCTCTTTGTAGGGGCATTTTACACTATTGCATTTTCATATCTATCTTGCTATACTAATTTTAATTAATAATTCTTATATTTGGATACAAAGGAGAAAAAGTGTGCAGTAACTTGGTTGAAAAATTAACATCGATGCACACTGAAGATATGATAAGTGTCATAGATTCACTTTTTTGTGAGGCGACTGAAGGCATTATAGTAGAAGATGCTCAGCGTCAGATCATTGCGGTAAACCCTGCGATGTTACGTTTTTTGGATAAAAAAGAGGATGAGGTCATAGGCTCTAATTCTGGTGCCTTTGCCTACACCATAGGTGATGAGAATTATGCCAACATAGATAAAGGCATCAAGGAAGAAGGATCATGGCGTGGTGAGTTAGAGATCCGTTCGCATGAAGATATCAGTCGCCTTGTATGGGTCTCTGTAGATGCCATACTCAAAGATAAAAAGATACAAAACATCATTATCCTGGTCACAGACATCTCAGAGATCCAAAAATCACGCTTGCAGTTAGAGTACATCGCAACCCATGACACCTTAACTGACCTTCCCAATCGAGTGCTCCTTTATGATAGACTTGCCGTCTCTATCAATCGTGTACAACGTTCAGACTCTTTAGGTGCTGTTGTCTTTCTAGATATTGACAACTTTAAAGATATCAATGATAACTTTGGTCACAACTATGGAGATGAACTTCTGAAGATCTGTGCGCATATGTTGCTCTCATCTCTGCGTAAAAAAGATACAGTTGGACGTATTGGAGGAGACGAGTTTTTGATCATTATTGATGAACTCTACTCTTTAAGCGATATTGAAGAGGTGGTTAAAAAGCTCTCATCTCTTTTTGACAAACTGGTCAAAGTCAAAGATGTAGAGTTTGATCTTTCTGTAAGTATGGGTGTCTCTGTCTTTCCAGACAATGGCACTGATGTAGAGCAGCTCATCAATGAAGCTGATATTGCTATGTCCAACATCAAAGAGATGGGCCGTAATAATTATGGATTTTACTCCAATGAACTCTCCGAACAGTCTCATGAAGTGTTCCATGTGGGTCGTGGGATCAAACATGCACTTCGTAATGATGGTTTTTATATGGCCTATCAGCCACAGATCTCTTTGAGTACAGGTGCATTGATGGGCATAGAGGCACTATTGCGATGTAATGATGAGAACTTAAAAGAGACCAACATTGAACATCTTATCTCTATTGCTGAAAAAAGCTCGTTGATCATTGAGTTGGGTGAACGTATTTTTGTTTTGGTTTGTGAGCAGATCGCAAGGTGGAACAAGATGGGTCAGCCCTCTTGTGTTGTTGCTATTAACCTCTCTAGACGTCAGTTAAGTGACAGACATCTAGTTGCAATGATAGAAGAGACTGTCAAAAACTACAAGATAGACATAGATCAAATAGAGTTTGAGATCACAGAGAGTGCACTTATACACAGTCATACTCTTGCACAAGAGAATGTACGCAGACTTCGTGAAATGGGCTTCAGGTTCTCTATAGACGACTTTGGTACAGGTTTTTCATCCCTTTCAAACCTACGCTACTTTTCACTTGACAAGTTAAAGATCGACCGAAGTTTTATTGTTGAGATCGCAGAGAACAGTCATGACCAGATCATTGTCGAAGCGACGATCAACATGGCAAAAAGTTTAGGTCTGACTGTCTTGGCAGAAGGTGTGGAGACGGAAGAGCAGGCCGATATATTACGCAGTTATGGTTGCGATGAGATGCAGGGCTATCTCTACAGCAAGGCCATCAGTGCAAAAGCTTTTGAACTTTTAGCGGGACAGCAAAACGTTAAGAACAGTTAAACATTTCTAATACATCATACGCTTTTAACCATACCTTGATATTCTTTCAACACTTGTTAGAAATATGCAATAATAATATTGAGTTCATGAGTGTTCGCTCTACTTTTTAAGTATGGGCACCTCTAAAAACCCTAGCCATCCTCAGCGCTAGAGAGGAGTTCACAATCAAGGCGACCTTTTGAAGCCCTAGCTGTAGCTAAGGCGAGAAAGGACAACGCCGAGTGTGGATTCCTCTCTAGTGCCCGAAGGGAGGGATAAAAAGAACGATCTCACACAAAACTTTTTATCCTCATAGCTACGGCTATGACTGACCAAAGGAAATGCCCTTGGGTGCAAAAAAGATTTTGCACGATCTCATCTCTTTTTCTTCCCTCTGAGGATCGTTAGGGTTTTTAGAGGTGCCCGTATATAACTAGTATGTTTATAGCGCATGTATCCACTTTCCTTACTAAACAAGTCGGGATACTTGACTTTGAGTTCCAACAGTTATATTATTGCTTTATAACTATTAGATATTATTATCTAAAAAGGAAAAACTATGGCACAATCCTGTCCTTTAGCATTTAGACAGATCGACGGAACCATTGCACGTCTGAACGCATTTTCAGTATTTGTATTACTTTCACTTTTTGCAATAAGTAATAACCCTCTAATCCTCCTCTTTTTAGGTGCTGATTTTACAGTACGACTTTATGCTAACAAAGCCTATAGTCCGGTGTTTCAACTCTCTAAAGTACTTAAAAGAGTATTAGGTTTGAAGACTGACATGGTTGATGCCGGTGCAAAACGTTTGGCCGCACATTTTGGACTCTTTTTTGTGTTGAGCACCTTAGTCACATATTTTGCAGGTTTTCAAATCTTGATGTATGGGGTTGTGTCTGTGTTTCTCTTTTGTCTCTCTCTTGAGCTTCTTTTTGCTTACTGTGTTGGTTGTAAGATCTACTTTATTTACCGAAAATTTGTTCCGGAGCGTTTCTGATGGCGGGGATCTCGACGCGTGGGATCTACGGTTTGGCTGCCATGCATGTCTTGTCTCATGCACCTCATAGCAGAGCCATGCAGATCAAAGAGATCGCTGCGATGACACAAGTGTCTCACTCTTACCTGGAACAACTGCTCTCAGCCCTTCGCAAGGGTGGTCTGGTGACCAGTATCCGTGGTGCTAATGGTGGATACAAACTGGCGAGTCCTGCACATGAGATCACTGTTTTGGAGATTATTGAAGTTTTGGAAGGAGCACTCTGCAAAATCGAGGGAAATGTTGGCGCAAGTGTGATCTTAGAGTATTTTTGGGCAGACATTCATGAAAAGGTAAAAGGTCTCTTTATGTTAAAACTCTCCGAACTAGACCAGGCATTTCAGCCATATCACTACAATATATAAACAAAAGTCACAAAAAATCATTTTCTCCAGGTGTTTTCAATTTCTATTTAGTTTTCTTATAGTAATTTAAAAGATAACACTCCTGTTAATCTTAAAGAAGAAAGTCTATTATGAACCCTACTGAAGCTACACTTCTTACTATAGCTATTATTTTATTACTGAGTCTTGTTATCTATTCGATGGTCTCAAACAAAAGTGCTAAACCTAAATCAGCTGCATCTCAGGCGGAGTCGCTCAAAAACATGTTAGATGAGTATGTCAAAAAGTCTCAGGATAGAGAGATGACGATCTCAGAAAACTTTGAGGCTTCAAACATTGTAATCCCTACCAAACAATATGATATGTATGATAACTCCAGAGCAGTTGAAGAGATGGGGTTGACGCAAGAAGAGGCTGATGCTTTTGTAAATGACCTTGTGAAGGCCGTTCAAGCGGAAATACCAAAAATAGAAGCTTCTATCTTAAAGGGTGACTATAAAACTGTTGAAGAGATCGTCCATACGATTACAGGTTCATCTTCTACATTAGGTTCAGGCGGTGTCTCTTCTGCCTTGATCAGTTTTTATGCGGCAGTGCAGCATAGAGATAAGTTGGACGACCTTTATGTACACCTTCAAAACTTAAAATATTACATAGAAGAGTTAAATGAACAATCTGCTAAAGATGATCATAGCTAACAGTATAACACCCAAAGTCACTATTATAGTAGTGGTTTAAATCTCCCATTTTTTCCTAAATCACTATCTATATCCTCAAAACAGTAGCATTTAAATTAAGATAAATATAAACTGAGTAGAATGTACTATTAAATAAATTAATAGGTATTCCTAACTTTTATACTAAAGGACCGATGTGGCAAAGAAGAAGAGACACCTTGACCATGATGATGCACTGTTTGAACAGTACGATTTTGATGAGCTTAAAGAAGAGTTAAATATTGTCGCTTTGGCAAAAATGCAGGCAAGAGAAAACAAGCCTTTAACAGATGCGACACACCTTGACGCTAACGAGCAGAAGATCACCTCGTTTTTTCAAGACAGACTCTCTTCGGTCAAGCAAGAGATCTATAAAAAAGTAGCCTCTTATGATCACATGGCCATGCGTGTGAGTGATATCACTACCATACTGGCAGAAGCCAAATATGCCAGTGAAGAGTTTGTTCAAAACATCACGACCTTTCAAGAGAGTGCCAAACAGCGTATTAAAGAGATCAAACACGAGTATAGTGTCCGTAAAGATGATCTGGAGAAGTTTAAGGCTAAAAATAACATCACACGTGAGGCCTCTTACCCTAACTCCAAGATCCTCTATATCGGGATTATTATGGTGATCTTGCTGAGTGAGACCTCTCTTAATGCGTACTTCTTTGCAAAGGGCAATGAATTAGGACTTATTGGTGGTGCTGCGCAAGCACTTATCATCTCTCTTATTAATGTGGTCTCTGCATTTTTCTTGGGTGGATATCTAGTGAAAAAACTCAACCTCGTGAAGAAGTCTCCTGTTCTTAAGTATGGGGTACTTGCGGCACTATTGAGTTTCGCTACCGTTATCCTCTTTTTCAATCTTTTGGTAGGACACCTTCGTGTACAGTTGGGTATAGATCCAGATGCGGCTTATGTCGAAGCGATCAAGACCTTTATGGCAGCTCCATTTGGACTTAATGAATTTGACTCCATCATCTTGGTCATCGTTGGACTGCTTTCATTTCTTATCGCCTTTACAGACTTCTATAAAATGGACGATGAATATCCTGGTTATGGTCAGTTGGATCGTAAATATCAAGACGCACTTATAGACTTTAATGAGCTTAAAGAGGAACTTCTTGAAGAGATAGAGGGCAGTTCCAAGTCTATTTTGAACAAGTTGGAGACCCAGCAGATGACCTCTAAGGTGATTATGCAAGAGTTGATGGAAGTACCGATCTTTAGACAAAAGTTGCAAGATCATGCGCGTGAGTATTTTAGATATCTTAATAACACCTATGGTTCAATGATCAGCCTCTATCGTGAGATCAACAATGACAACAGAACAGATGACGCACCAGCATACTTTAATGAACCTGTCTCTCTTGAAAATAGTGAAGAGATCGAGATCGTTGATGATCAGTTTAAAAAAGATCTTCAAGAGTATCAAAAAGCGGTATTGGAACTGCCACATATTATTGGTGAACAAAAACTGAAGATCAATACAACACTCAAAAGTGTTATAGCAGAACTGGGAAGTGAGTCAGACATGGAACTAAACAATGGGTAGGCGTTCAAAAAAGGAAAAAAGTGACAAAATAGGCTACGTGCTTATTGCTGTCGTTGTGATGATACTTGGCTCTATTGCTGTGTTTATAGCGATGAACCGTGGAGTAGAAGTTGACAAAGAGAGTATGTGCCGTCTGGATGGTGCTTTTGACAGACACGTTATTATCTTGGACATGACTGACAACTACAATGCCATACAGGTACAGCAGATCAAACATATTATAGAGAACATCGTAGACAACCTGGCGGTGAGTGAGCAGTTGCAACTCTATTTTATTGATGCAACACTGCCAAGCGAGATACAGCCACAACTTTTGTTATGTAATCCTGGTGACGGTGCGGGAAAAAGTGAGATCTATTCAAACCCTAAACTCTTTAAAAAGCGTTGGGAAAAACGTTTTCATGCCCCTTTAAAGGCTAAGATGATGGCCTTGACGGGTGACTATACAAGTACGACATCCCCTATTTTAGAGACGATACAAGCGGTTAATAACATTGCATTTCCTTATGTAAGAGATGAAAATAGACATTATAAGATCACCTTGATCTCCGACATGATACAAAACTCTAAAGAGCTTTCATTTTTTAAAACACAACGTGCGTCATTGACTCACTTTGTAGACTCACCTGGATATGTAAAAATTCGTACGGATCTTCAAGATATCGATGTAGATATTGTGATTGTACGACGTGACAAATATGAGTCACTGCAGTCACGAGACTATGTTGACTTCTGGGTAGATGTTTTGAGTAGTATGAATGCCAATATCGATAATATTAAGTTAACAGACGGATAAAAGATGAAAAAAAGAAGTTCAAACGGTGGATTCATGGCGAATATACAGATAAAGTATCTGTTTTTGATCGCTTTAGTGTTAGGTGTAGCCTTTATCTTGATGGGTGGTTTTATGAACAAGCCTTACCTCTCTGTTGTACTAACTGTTATGGCGATGATCTCTTACTTTTTGATAGGTCAAAAGATCGTTGAACGTGAACTGCTGACCAATGAGCAGTTTGCAGACAGTAACTACTACCTTGGTTTTCTTTTTACCTTGGTCTCATTGGCAAGTTCACTCTATATTTTGTCAAGTGGAAATATGCAAGGGGGACTCCTAACCAGTCTTATCGGACAGTTTGGTATCTCTATCTCTACCACTATTGTAGGACTTTCACTGCGTATTTACCTCTTGAGCTTTAGTCCAAATATTGGCTCAAATATTGAGAGTTTCAACCTTATGATCATGGAGAAGTTGCAGATGCTTAATGATCATATTGGTCACAGTATCGATCAGACAAAGACTTTTTCAAATGTTATTGATGACAAAGTCGAACTTTTTATTGATAAGACATTAAAATCTGTAGAGTCTTATAATGAACGTCTTGTTGAGAGTCTCGACCAACATTCGGTTAACAATATATTTGAAAAGATATATGCAGATATGGACATGATCCATAAAGAACAAGAGTCACGTATTAATGAGATCTATGAAAACATGACCAGCTACCACCTACGTTATGAAAAACAGAACCAAGCCTCAGCTAAAGCTTTTCAAGACTCTATTAAAGCCAGTGAAAAATGGATCAACGAGTTTAATGAGACGATGGGTGCTTCAGCTGGAAGTATCGCAAACTCTAATACTGAGATGCGTAAGGTCATACACAATTTTGATGACTTTGTCCGTGGTCTGCCTAAGCTTTTTGCAGAGGTAAATACACTGTTTGAACAGAGTTCCAAGACATTGACATCAGAGTTGCAAGAGCAAAATAAAGTCTTGATAGAGAGCTTTATAAAGCAAAAAGATATGCAAAACAAGATCTTGATCGAACGTGTCTTGGGTGAGAACCAGAAAATCATCGATAGCTTTATTACTAACGGAAGTGCTCAGAGCAATGAAGTCTTAGAGAAGTTAAACCAGATGAATGAAGAGATCATCTCCAGTTTTATTCAGTCTCGTGAATCTGGTAATGAGAAGATCATCAATGATATTACTGTACTCAATAATAAAGTAATACAGTCTATTGGTTCAAAAGCAGAGAGTGCCAATGCTAAAGTGGTAGATGCAATTATCACTTCGTCCACTAAAGTGCTTTCATCATTTGTCAACAGTCAAGATCAGAAAAATGAGCAGTTGATCCAGAAAATTGCTTTGGAAAACAGTCGCCTTGTGGACAAAATGGCAAAAGCAGTAGTGCAGACACAAACAACACCACAAGCACAGACTCCACAGCCACAGAGACGTGTGGCAACACCGCCATCAAGCGAAGAAGATCTTAAAGCGCAACCAACAGTGAAAGAACAACCAACTATAACACCAGCAGCGCCAAACAAGATGAAGGGCCATGGTAGTGTCAAACTACCAAAAAGCTAAGGTAAGCGTAGCTGATGCAATTTAATGAAAATGGAAACAATGACTTTTTATTTGGGATCACCTTAACCGAGCTTATCTTGATGCTCTTTTTTCTACTATTGTTGATCTCAGCATTTATGAGTGCGGAAAAAGAGAGTATTATCACTAAGGTAGAAAAAGAGAACGCTCGGATAGTGGAAGAGAATCTTGATCTACAGTTAAAAAACAAGATATCCAAAAGCCTCTCAGAAGATATGATCAACTCTCTATTGCACTTCAAACATGGTGAAGATAAAGAAGATGAAAAAGCCAAACAGATCTTTAAAGAGTTGAGTAATCAGACCAAGTTGATCGCTGAAAATAAAAAGCTTAAACGTCAAGTCGAGATGTATGAGGTCAATGAGAAACTTTTAAAGATGGATGAAGCGTTTAAAGTCCAACTGTCTCGAAAAGAGTCTCTACTGAAATCTATAGAAGACCTTAACAGCAGTGAGGATCTTAAAGCACTTTTTACCAAACTCGAAAAGCTCGATAAAGAGCTTAAGTATGAAAAGAGCAAAGAGGACCGCCTGGAGATTGAGAACAAAAAACTCTCTGAACTTTTAAAAGCCTTTAGCAAAATGAGTAAAGATGAACTTTTGTATGCGCAAGACATCTTAAAAGGGCAGGTGAGTTACTTGACCCGCCGTCTTAATATGGGTGGAGGTAATGAACTGCCACCATGCTGGGCGAACCAAAAGAGTGGCAAGGCTGAATATATATTTACAGTGACAATTGGAGAGAAGGCCCTTAAGGTGAAGCCAAGATGGCCAAAATATCGTGCTAAAGAGATGAAAAAGTATAAGATATCTCCTAAACTTTATAGACAAGAGGTGAGTGTAGATAAGTTTTTGGAGTTGACCAAAAATGTTTATAAAGATGCAGATAAAAATGAGTGTAAGCACTACCTCTATCTTTATGATGAGGCAGAGACGAAATTTGGTTATAAAGACAAACGTCTGAAGTTAGAAAACTATTATTACAAATATGAAAATGGATCTAGACGACGTAAAGGGCACCTCTAAAAGGATTAATCCTCCTTAGCCTAGAGAAAAACCTCTGATCTCTTTTGGATGATAGCCAAGGTGGCTTCAGCAGTTGAAGCGACTACGATGTCTATCATCATCAGGTTGTGTGAGAGACCAAAGTCTTCGATGATTTTCCCCTCTTGACAAAGTGTTGCATCAGAGCTAAGTACTTGTGCTGCCCTGACCCGCTCGATCATCTGGCTTCTGTCTTTTGCATAGGCAAATACCGGTTTGTTCAATGCTGTAGCATAACCTACCTCGTAAACTGTACCTGAGTCAGGTTCCAAGCCACGAAATGGGTTTAGGTTAGCCATGATGATATCTGCTTTTTGTATCAGTTTAATGTTGGCTTCTCTTATGGCTTTGGCTGTCTCATAAGCAGTTCCGTCAAAGTCGATCTCATTGTCTAAAGGAAAGAGACCCTCAAATCCATACTGCCTACAGAGTTTTTTGAGTTGTGTACCTTGAGCTTTGGCATCACACTCAAAAACATCAGGTCCTGCAAGATAGATTTTTAGCATTTTAAGCCTTTTTTTGCAACATTATAGCTATATGTTGCACGCTAGTAAAAAATGTTCTCTCAAAAATAGGGTGGTTTACATGCTTTTGATAAAATACGCTCAGAAAAGTAGATAGAGAATTGGTATATAATTCTTCTAACCATAAGATTAGGAATTCCCATCATTAATAAACTTGCAAAATTTGGTTCTGTCGGTGCACTTGGTTCCGTTACAAACATTACCATCTTTTCGGCTTTGACTTTTTTAAATGTCAACTATAACCTTTCATCGGTTATCGCCTTTTTAGTGGCAGTGACACAGAACTATCAGCTTAATAAAAAATGGACCTTTAAAGACCACAACACCAAAACAAGAAAAAAGTTTCCCAAATATTTGGCACTGAACTTTTTAAGTTTTTTGATCAACCTGGCAGTACTTAACGTTGTGGTTTACTACTTTGGAGAAGAGAAATTGATCCAGATCGCGGGTCAGATCGCGGGTATTGGTGTAGCAATGGGCTTTAATTTTCTAGGGAGCTATCTAATTATTTTTGCAAAACATGAGGAGCGTGACATATGAGTAGAGGTGTGATCGTTATTCCTACCTACAATGAGATCGAAAATATCGAGGTTATCTTAGAAAAAGTGTTTGCATTAGATCTAGGTGTTGATATTTTGATCGTTGATGATAACTCTCCTGACAAGACCTATGAAAAAGTTCAAGAGATTATTGATACCAACACCTACAATGGACAACTCCACCTGCTTATAAGAGCGCAAAAAGAGGGACTGGGCAAGGCGTATGTTGCCGGTTTCAAATGGTGTCTGGAAAGAGAGTACCCGTTTGTCATAGAGATGGATGCTGACCTTTCACATGATCCTAAATATTTGCCAGCATTTATTGAAAATATCAAAGAGTATGACCTGGTTATTGGCTCTCGTTATGTAGCAGGTGGAGGTGTTGTTAACTGGTCGCCTCTGCGTAAGTTTATTAGTTTTGGTGGCAGTACCTATGCTCGCACGATTTTAGGGATCTCTATAAAAGATGTGACGGGTGGGTTTAAGTGTTTCAGACGTGAAGTCTTGGAAGCAATAGACTTGGATGGTATTATCAGTGCCGGTTATGCTTTTCAGATCGAGATGAACTATAGAACAATATTAAAAGGTTTTAAGGTCAAAGAGGTGCCTATCATCTTTGAGGATCGTGTTGCCGGTAAGTCTAAGATGTCTAAAAAGATCTTTATCGAAGCACTGCTTAATGTTGTGACTCTGAGACTGAACAAAAAACAGATACTCAAGGCAGATTAATGCCTTATAGAGAAAAAATCGTTCTTCTTTTTTATACCCTTTTCAACATTATTGCCAACCAGTTTATAAATTTTTACTCTGACGAGACCTACTACTGGCTCTGGTCCAAAAAATTGGCCCTCTCATACTTTGATCATCCGCCTATGGTAGCTTATATGATCAAAATGACAACACTTTTTAGTGATGAGCCCATATTTGTGCGTCTTTCTGCGGCCTTAATGGTCTCGGGTACGGCTTATATACTCTACCTTTTAGCCAAAAAGATCTTTGACAAAAAGGCAGCTGTTGCAACTTTTTATGTCTTTTTAAGTGCCATCCTTATTGTTGGAGGTTCTACCCTGATCACCCCGGACATCCCTCTGATGTTCTTTTGGACGTTGACTCTATATGCAGCGTATATCTATTTAGAAGAGGACAAGAAAAACTATGCGCTGTTGACCGGTGTCGCTGCAGGTGCTATGTTGCTCTCAAAATATACGGGTATCTTGCCGTTGTTTACGCTGTTTGTCTACATCCTTATCTATAAACGTGCTGTCTTTAAAGACAAATACCTCTATTTTGCGCTGCTATTGGCGATTTTGGTCTTTTCCCCTGTCTTGATCTGGAACTATCAACATGACTTTATCTCTTTTACTTTTCAACTTCACCATGGGGTAGAAACGGCTGAAAAAGTTTTTCAAGGTAAGAAGTTCTTTGAGTTTATAGGACTGCAATTTGCCCTGTTTCACCCTTTTTATCTGTTACCACTGCTCTATTTTATCGTTAGGGATAAAACACGTTTTGAACGTAAAAAAGTCTACTTGTTGCTACCGTTTCTTTTTGTCCTCTTTTTCTTTATCTATAATGCCGCTTTCAAACCTGCCAATGCGCAGTGGGCAGCAGGTGCATATTTGAGTGCAGCAGTTCTTTTAGGTTATTATATCTCCGAGTACTCTTATAAAAAGTTACTTATCGCGGGTGTTGCTTTTAGTGCACTTTTTATGGTGCTTCTTAAAACACCAATAGGATACTATGTCCCTCCGATAGAGAGACTTCATCTTCGTTTAGGGCATATTGATAAGTTTAAAGATGAGATCGCCGCAATGGATCTGGACTTAAAGCAATATGATTACTTACTCATAGATGATTACCATGGATCAGAAGTGGCTTACTTTTTCAGACGTCCTGATCATCTCTTGGTACTTAACACGGCAAGGTTCTCACAGTTTAACATCTGGCGTCATGATGAACAGGGTATCGATATGGATTCGCCATTGAAAAGTATCCCTTCTTTGGGGAGATGTCTCTATATTGGAAGAAATTTGTCTCATCTCAACGAGATTGGAAGGCTCTTTGGAAACAAGAAAATCCTCTCTCATCTAGAGAAGCAGGTAGGACTTTGGGATCTGGAATACTACTTTGTAGAGTACCAAAACTAAATCATGTTGCCAACAACGCGATTATCAACTTTTAAGAGTGTCAAGAACTAGGCTTTATGTCACTCCTGAAAATTGGGAGGATGTAAATCTTAAATCCCCTCTAACAGTACCAACCACAATCGATCGATCTCTTTATCACTCAGGAAAAGAGAGGAGTGGTTTTCAAAAAGCTCTTTAAGACCATTTTGAGAGATGCTTAGGGTGTGAGCACATTTTGTGTGGGCAGGAAGATATGAACGTATCAGTGAAACATCATCTAAGATGGCCTCATCACAGAAAAAACAGTATAACTCCTTATGTAGACGCCCTTCATACTCAAGTAACTTGATATAAGACTCTACGGCAATACGTTTAGGGTTTTGTCTACTCCAAGCTTCGGCAGCATAATCCAAAAGTTCGAAATAAAAACTACTGGTCTCTTCAGACTCTTTGAGATGTGGATAGAAGAGGGTAACAAACTGTTGCCAGGTACGAAGATGGTGGTGGTCCCCTAACCAAGGATAACCGATATGCAGGACATCGCGTAGCTGGCCTATACTTGATTTGACATTGGTGATGATCTCAAAATCTATCTTGAAGCCAAGATTGATGACACCATGACGTGCACCATAGAAACGATAAAGTGTATCTAAGCCACGATCCGATAAAATTGTGACAACAAGATCTTCGTCTCTAGAGCGGTTGAGACTGATAATAAAGCCCTGCATTTTCTGTTTCTTACCTACACAATTATTATTTTTATTCTCTGCAATTATAGCTTCTAAAACGAACTTTAACCTGATGGCCTGTATACTATTAGCAATTTTAGATTTTCTAAATATATCTAAGTTGCTGAAGCTTTGCTTAAATTTAGAAAATTCATGAAAATTTCTATTAAGGAATCTTATATGATGGACCATCACGATCTTTTACGATCATTTAAAGATAACTGTGGTTTTGGACTTGTTGCCAACATTAAAAACCGCGCGTCTCATAAAACACTTGAGGACGCTATTACCGCGCTAGAACGCATGATGCACCGTGGTGCAGTTGCTGCTGACGGTAAAACTGGTGATGGAAGCGGTCTACTGCTTTCTATGCCGACAGAGTTTATGCGCCATGCTGCCAAAAAGGCCGGTGTTGAGCTTCCTGAACAGTTTGCTATTGCGACTGTCTTTACTAAAGACAAAAAACAGTTGGATGTTTTAGAGGCCGTTTGTACCTCTAATGATCTTAAAGTCGTTTTGCGTCGTGATGTACCAGTGGACACCAATGCGCTTGGTGATCAGGCGATGGCATCACTTCCTAATATTGTTCAGGTCTTCATCACTGCAAATTCTATTATGGCAAATCAGCGTTTTGATGCACTGCTTTACCTCTCTCGTAAAGAGACAGAGCACAAACTTGTAGATGAGCGCGACTTTTACATCGCTTCTATGGCTTCCAAGGTCCTCTCCTATAAAGGTCTTGTTATGCCAACGCATATTAAAGAATTTTATAAAGATTTCCAGGATGAGCGTTTCAAGATCTCTTTTTCACTGTTCCACCAGCGTTTCTCTACCAACACACTTCCTGAGTGGCGCTTGGCACAACCCTTCCGTGCAGTTGCACATAATGGTGAGATCAACTCTGTTGAAGCCAACCGTTTCAATGTTGAAGTAAAGTCAGAGTCTATTAAGTCTGAAGTCTTTACAGATGAAGAGATCGCACGTCTTCTTCCTATCTTGCAGCCAGGATCTTCTGACTCTGCATCAGGTGACAACTTTTTTGAATTTCTTATCGCTAATGGTATGGACTTCTTTAAAGCTGCACGTGCAGTTATCCCTGCACCATGGCAAAATGCCCCTCACATGGACCCGGAACTTCGTGCCTTTTACGAGTATCAGTCAACAGTGTTTGAAGCTTGGGACGGTCCGGCAGCATTTTCACTGACAGATGGTCGTTACATCGGTTGTGTACTAGACAGAAATGGTCTGCGTCCTTCCAAGTACATCATCACACACGACGACAACCTTCTTATCGCTTCTGAGTATGGCGTGGTTGACATCCCTGATGAGCAGATCAAAGAACGTGGTCGTCTTCAGTCAGGTCAGATGATCGGTCTTGATCTTAAGTTTGGAAAAGTACTTAAAGATGAAGAGATTAACAACTACCTAAAATCTGCGAACCCTTACATGAAGTGGTTAAATGAGCGTATGGTTTACCTACAAGAACATGTAGAAAAGCAATACACCACTAACTGTGAGATCGAAGAGGACATTACACAACGTCAGCGTTATTTTAATGTCACTCATGAGATCGTTGAGCAGGTGATAGAGCCGATGATCACTGATGGTAAAGAATCTGTAGGTTCTATGGGTGATGATACACCATTGGCAGCCTTCAGTACCAAGCAACGTAACTTCTCTGACTTCTTCAAGCAGAAGTTTGCACAGGTCACCAACCCGCCGATCGATCCTATCCGTGAAAAAGTGGTCATGAGTCTCAACACAGGTTTTGGTGAAGTTCATAATATCTTAGATGAGATCCCTTCTCATGCACACCGTCTTAAAGCGATCTCTCCTATCATTACTTATGAGAAATTGGCAGTACTAAAGTCCTATGGCGATGTCAACTCTCCCCGTTTTGAGGATTTCTATAAAAATGAGACCTTCTCTGTTGCTTATAAGTCTAACTTAAAAGCTTCTTTAGATGCACTTGTCTCCAAGATCGTGACAGCAGTCAAAGAAGACGGCATTCGTATCGTTATCTTGAGTGACAAAGAGTTTTCAAAAGAGATGCGTACCATTCCTATGTTACTTGCAGTAGGTCGTTTGAGTCGTGAACTTCTGAAGCAAAAAGTGCGTCATTTGGTCTCTATTATCGCTGATACAAGTGAAGTGGTAGACTCTCATGGTGTAGCAACACTTTTAGGTTATGGTGCAAGTGCCATCTTCCCAAATCTTCTTTTTGCATCTGCGGTTAATCGTGTGAACCAGTCTAAAAACTTAGACATAAGCTGTTCTGATGCTCTTAAAAATGTTCATGCCTCTCTTAATGCTGGTCTTTTGAAGATCATGTCCAAGATGGGTATTGCAACTGTTGCTTCTTACCGTAACTCTGGACTTTTTGATGTTATGGGTCTGAGCCGTGATATCGTTAGAGACTGTTTCTCTGACTCACATGCCTTGATCCCGGGTCTTAGTTATGAAGATATTGATACACGTCTTGAGACAGCACACAAAGGTGCTTTTGACGACCGTGGTTTCAGTACGATCTTCCCTCTTAATATCGGTGGATTCTATAAGTTTTATAATGGCCAAGAATATCATGATTTTGGTCCAGATACCATTCATGCTATCCATGCTATCAGTAAGTCTGGTGATGAAAAAGATTACATCAAACTTCGTGAGATCATCAACAAACGTGGTCTAAAGTTCGTTCGTGACTTCTTAGAATTCAAGTCTGATCGTAAAGCGATCGATATCTCAGAAGTTGAGCCTAAAGAGACTATCTTTAAACGTTTTGCATCAGCAGCGATGAGTTTGGGTTCTATCTCTCCAGAAGCACACGAAGCGATCGCCGTTGCAATGAACACTATTGGCGGTAAATCAAACTCTGGTGAGGGTGGTGAAGATGTTGCTCGTTTCGGTACCAATAAACTCTCTAAGATCAAGCAGGTCGCTTCAGGACGTTTTGGTGTCACTCCAGCATACCTTCGTTCAGCAGAAGAGATCCAAATCAAAGTCGCTCAGGGTGCAAAACCGGGTGAGGGTGGACAACTGCCAGGACATAAGGTAACAGGACTGATCGCACGTCTGCGTCATACTGTTCCGGGTGTGACACTGATCTCACCTCCACCACACCATGATATCTACTCTATCGAAGATCTTGCACAGCTTATCTTTGACTTGAAGCAGGTAAACCCTAAAGCGACGATCGCTGTGAAACTTGTTTCTACTGCAGGTGTCGGTACAATTGCTGCCGGTGTTGCCAAAGCGTACGCTGATAAGATCATCATTTCTGGTGGTGACGGTGGTACAGGTGCTGCACCACTGACTTCTATCAAATTTGCAGGTAATCCTTGGGAACTTGGTTTGACAGAAGCGCATAACGCACTTAAAGCCAACAACCTTCGTGGACTTGTTGAAGTACAGACCGATGGTGGTCTTAAGTCTGGTCTGGATGTTGTTAAAGCGGCACTTCTCGGTGCTGAGTCATTTGCCTTTGGTACCGGTGTTCTTAGTATCGTGGGTTGTAAGATGCTTCGTATTTGTCACTTGAACAAATGTTCTGTTGGTATTGCAACGCAAAATGAGCGTCTTCGTAAAGAGCACTTTACAGGTAACGTTGAGCAGATCATTAACTACTTCACTTTCTTGGCTAATGATGTACGTTCTATCATGGCGGAACTTGGATTCAAAACTATGGAAGAGATGGTCGGACGTTCAGATGTTCTTAAAGTCGTAGATGACGCCTTTGCTCAGAAGTTTGATTTCTCAGCAGTACTACATCAAGAAGAGGGTGTTAACACCTGCCAAACACCATTTAACAAACCATTTGATGATAATGCTTTTGAGATCGATGTTGTTGAAGAGGCTATGTCTGCCATTAAACATCCAGATCAGCCTATAAGAATAGAGCGTGAGATCACCAACCTGCACCGTAGTTTTGGTGCCCGTGTCTCTGGTGAGATCGCGCAGTATTATGGTGATAAAGGTCTTGCAGAAGATACCATCAAGATCAACCTAAAAGGTATCGCGGGTCAGGCTCTTGGTGCTTTCTTGATAGAAGGTGTCTCTCTTAACCTTGATGGTGTGGCAAATGACTATATTGGTAAGGGTATGAGTGGTGGTAAGATCATCATCAACCCAGTGCATAAAGGCGAAGAGTACTCAGCAGGTGGAAACACTTGTCTTTACGGTGCAACAGGTGGTAAGCTCTTTATCTGTGGATCTGTAGGTGAGCGTTTTGCTGTTCGTAACTCGGGTGCTTTAGCTATTGTTGAAGGTACGGGAGACAATGCTTGTGAGTATATGACTGGTGGTATTGTTGCCATCTTGGGTAAGACAGGTGGTAACTTCGGTGCAGGTATGACCGGTGGTATTGCCTTTGTTTATGACGAAGGACATAACTTCATTGAAAATGTCAACCGTGAACTTGTAGAAGCGATCCGTATCGATACAGACGATGGCGATGAAGCGAGACATTATCTTAAGCGTCTACTTAAAGATTATGTAGCGGTTACCGGCAGTCCTAAAGCACAAGAGATTCTTGATGCCTTTAGAATTGAGATCCGTAACTTCTGGTTAGTACAGCCTAAAAACCTTAAAAAATTACCGTTAAATCAAGAGAAAGGGGATTAAGATGAGAAATTTCCTAACAGTAAGTCGTATAGACCCGACCAAACGTTTAGTTGTAGAGCGTACCAAAGATTTTGGTGAGATCTACGAAGTTTTCCCAAAAGAAGATGCCTCTTCTCAGAGTGATCGCTGTATACAGTGTGGTGACCCGTTCTGTTTGAACAAATGTCCACTTCATAACTACGTACCGCAGTGGCTTAAAGCAGTAGCAGAGAAAGATCTTGAATTTGCGTTTAACCTCTCTAATGAGCCTTCTCCTTTCCCTGAAGTGATGGGACGTGTCTGTCCTCATGACCGTCTGTGTGAAGGTGATTGTACACTTAATGATGGCCATGGTGCGATTACGATCGGTTCTATTGAGACTTTTATAAATGAAGAGGGTTTCAAAGCGGGTCTTTCTCCTAGATTTCCCGGTATTACAACGGACAAAAAAGTAGCGATCATCGGTTCAGGTCCTGCAGGACTCTCTGCAGCGACGTACTTACTCCGTGCAGGTATCGCGGTAACTGTTTATGAAAGAGCAGACCGCGCAGGTGGTCTGATGACTTACGGTATCCCTAACTTTAAGTTAGACAAAAAAGTGATCGAGCGTCGTGTTAACATCTTAAAAGATGCCGGTATGGAACTTGTGACCAACTGTGAAGTCGGTAAAGATATCACCTTTGATGAGATGGCAAAGACACACGATGCTATTTTCATTGGTGTTGGTGCAACGAAGGCTAAAGGTGCTCGTCTCAGTGGCGAAAAAGCGGACAATGTTTACATGTCTATGCAGTATCTGACAGCAATTCAACGTAAGAACTTCGGTCTAAAGTATGACAAGCAGTTTGATTTTAAAGACCAAGATGTTGTGGTCATCGGTGGTGGAGATACTGCAATGGATTGTGTTCGTACAGCAAAACGTGAAGGTGCTAAGTCTGTGACTTGTCTTTACCGTCGTGATGCACACAACATGCCAGGTTCTCAAAAAGAGTACAAAAATGCGATGGAAGAGGGTGTTGACTTTACTTTCTACGCTTCTCCAAAAGAGATCGTTCTTGGTGAAGATGGTAAAGCTGTCAGTGTTGAGATGATCAAAACGGTTCTTGGCGCTAAAGACGAGAGTGGTCGTCAACGTATGGAAGAGGTTAACGGTAGTGAGTTCCAGGTCAAGGCAGATGTTGTTATCATGGCTCTTGGTTTTGATCCTGAAGTCCCTTCTTTCCTAGCGGAAAATGGTATAGAGACCAATGCGTGGGGCGGTGTCGTGGTTAATGACGACTATGAGACCACAACAGCTGGTATCTATGCTGGTGGTGACTGTTACCGCGGTGCTGACCTTGTTGTTACGGCCGCACTCGATGGCCGTGAAGCTGCGCGCAAGATGATAAAGTCACTACTTAAGTAATGACACAAGAGTTCCTTGAGGCCTGTTACAATGCAGCCTTAGAGGTCAACACAATGTTACAAAGCACAGACCACGCTGTGGGGTGTGCTCTTCAGAATAAAGGTGCTGGTGGTGACATCAGCATCACTTACGATCTTTTGGCAGAAGCTATTTTTGTCAAACACCTTTCATCTTTTGGTCAGATCCACTCTGAAGAGGGTGGTGTTCTTGGCCAAGGTCAAAACCTCATAATTTTAGATCCTATTGATGGCAGCGACAACCTCAAATCAAACTTTCCCTACTATGGTGCTTCTGTCGCTTTACAAAAGGATGGAAGAACGATTGGGGCCTTTGTATGCAACTTCGCCAATGGGGACTGTTTTATAAAAGATGCAACAGTGGTGTGTAAGCGCTCTCTTACTGATGTCAATTGTCGTTCTGAATTGTGTATCAATATCTATGCAAAAGTTGGTCTGTTTGAAAAAGCGGCAAAATACCCTGATCTGGCACATAAACTTTTGAAATCAGGGCTCAAATTTAGAGCACCAGGTGCAGTTGCACTCTCTTTAGCCTATGCCTATGAGGTGCGTTTTATGATATTTGTAGGTGAAAGTCGTCCTTATGATGTAGCAGCAGGTCTCTACTTGTGTGAAGATATGTACCGATATGTGTCAGATGAGCTTATCGTTGTATCACATAATAAGGATGACTTCGCTAAAATACTTTCACTATTTCAATTAAGTAATGATGCGACGTTTTAGTAGCACATTCCATTTATTTAAGGCACACATATGAATCTTTTTGACCTCTTTAGTAGTAGTTCCAGTTCATCAAAGAAACAAGCATCCAAAAGTGAAGCACCAGCGCACTGGATAAAGTGTCCATCGTGTCAATCACTGATGTACTATAAAGAAGTCGAAAATCAGAATCATGTCTGTCCCAAGTGTGGATACCATCTCCGTTTAGCGGTGGATGCGCGAATTAAACTTTTGGCGGATGAAGGTACTTTTACGGAGTACGATGAAAACCTAAAGCCTGTAGACCCTCTTAAGTTTGTAGACAAAAAATCTTACGTTAAGCGTGTTGAAGAGGGTATTAAAAAGACAGGTCGTCACTCTTCTGTTGTTAGCGGTGAGTGTGAGATCAATGGTATTGGTACTCAGCTTGTTGTCTTTGACTTTGGTTTTATGGGTGGGTCATTAGGTTCGGTAGAAGGTGAAAAGATCGTTCGCGCTATTAACCGTGCTATTGAAAAACGTCAAGGTGTTATCATCGTCTCTGCTTCCGGTGGAGCACGTATGCAAGAGTCTACCTTCTCTCTTTTGCAGATGTCTAAGACCTCTGCAGCGCTGGGTAAGTTGGCCAATGCAAAACTTCCATATATCTCTCTCTTGACAGACCCTACTATGGGTGGTGTCTCTGCTTCATTTGCAACACTGGGAGACATTATTATTGCTGAACCAGGTGCATTGATCGGTTTTGCCGGTCAACGTGTTATCAAGCAGACGATTGGTTCAGATCTTCCTGATGGTTTCCAACGTGCAGAATTTTTGTTGGAAAAAGGCTCTATAGACATGGTGGTCAACCGTAATGAGATGAAAGAGACCCTTACTAACCTACTTAAGATGATGTTAGGCAAATAGCCTGCCTCTCTCCTCTCTATGATACAACTTTACGCACTCTGTGACCAAACGACTCTTGACACTAGAGGTGTTACGCTTGAAACCTTTGTTCAATTGGCTCAAAAACATCATGCTTCCATCATTCAGTACCGCAACAAAAGTGGAGACTATGATTTTGTCACACAACAGTTGGTGCAGTTACGTCAGCTTTGGGACAAGAGCTTGATCATTAATGACGCTTTTATGTTACATCCATTTTGTGATGGTGTCCATCTTGGTCAAGATGACCTTTTGAAAGTGGATCGTAACCCTTATTTCGCTGTTGACAAAATACGAAACATTATCGGGAGCAATAAGCAGATAGGCCTCTCTACACATAACCAAAAAGAGATAGAGATGGCCAACCTTTTAGATCTTGACTACATCGGCCTGGGTGCTTATAGAGCGACTGCTACGAAAGAGGATGCTGCACCACTTAATGAGCGACTTGACACGCTAGCAGCACTTTCCAAGCATCCTGTTGCAGCTATAGGTGGTGTTCGCTTTGATGATACCTTTGCAAATGTAGCCTATAGAGTGATCAGCAGTGCTCTATATGAAGAGCAGTAGATGAAAGTTGACATCGTCTCCATCGCTAAAAAAGAGCGATCTTTGTATGATCCTTTGAATAAAGAGCTCATAAAGATGTCATCACGCTTTGCAAAAATTAACGATATTGAACTTTTCCCTAAAGATGTTACAAAAGCACACACTGTTGGGCCTGATGCCGCTCAGAGCGCATATTCGAAGGTACTCGACTCACATTTAGATGGTGCATTTACTATTGCTTTGCATCCTGCAGGAAAAATAGTCGACTCTCACGAATTTAGTAAGCTATTAGCTGATAAAATTGCGGTTAAATTTTTTATTGGTGGTGCATACGGTTTTGAAGAGTCCTTTTTAAAGCGATGTGACAAAGTGATCTCCTTAGGTGAGATCACTATGAGTCATAAAATCGCTAAGGTAGTTTTGCTAGAGCAGATCTATCGAGGATTTTCGATCTTAAGTAACCATCCATATCATAAATAGGAATTATAATGCGTAATAGTGAACTTGAGTTTTTTGTTGATTTACTGGAGTCTCGCAAAGAGCAGATCCAGAAGAATATCGTAGGTGTTGAAAAAGAACTTCAGGCGCTAAATAATCTGGAACTAAACGATGAAGGGGATCATGCTTCTGTAAGTAACGATAACCTTCGTGAAGTGGCGATTGGTCAGCAACAAGAGTTAGAGTTGATTGAGATTGAAGTTGCTTTAGGTAAAATAAAGGACAAACAATACGGTATCTGCGAGATGTGTGAAGAGGAGATCTCTCTTCAACGTCTAAAAGTGAAGCCACATGCAAAATATTGCATCGACTGCCGTGAGATTGTGGAAAAACAACACTAACAAGGATACTTAATGCATATGAAACGCTACTCGATAGCTGCCTTAGTCTTAATGGGTCTTATCGGCGCATTCTTTTATATAAACTTTCCGGATGAGCATCTTTCCGTCACAGTTTTAGGTATTACATTTGCTGCACTGCCTTTAGCTTTTTGGGTGATTGCTTCTATGGCCATTTTGTTCATAGCAACACTTATCCACATGATCTATTATTCGATTGTAAAGGCCTTTGACCTTCGTCGATATCGTGTGGACTCTGAGTCTTTTGTAGACTCTTTGCGTGATGCACTTCTTGGCAGAATCGAGAGACACAATCGCTACAAAACAGACCGATATGCTCTTTTTGCTAAGGTGATTGACAACTCTCGTTTAACAGTACTTAAAAGTATTCCTCTGACGGGCAATGAGAAGTTGGATGAGACGATCGCACTGTTGGCACGTATTGAAAATGGTGAGCATGTCGATCTTAAAAAGTTTTATTTGGCTAAAGAGAACCCATTGGTTCAAAAAAACCAGCTAAACGCTTATAATGCGGGTGATATTGCAGAAGAGCAGATCTTGAACAATGCTGACAACTACTCAAGTGAGTTGATAGCACAGGCATTTACAAATTATGCTAAGACTGCTCCACTGAACTTGATCGAAAAGTATAAGTCATTTTTGACAAAATCTGTACTCTTTAAGATCGTTGCACGTGTCAATGCGGAAGAGAACAACCTGGATGTTTCTGTAGACTCATTGATCGCACTGTTTAAAGAGGTCTCTTTAGAAGAAGATGATTACATAAATCTCTCTGCGACACTTTCTGAACATATGCTTCCAGATGAGAGGATCAAACTCTTTAAGATGCTTTCAGATGAGGACGACACAGCAACACCAGCGTATCTCTACACTCTGTTTGATCTTGAGATGATCGCTCCTGCTGAAGAGATCTTAGAAAACTCTCAGCCCGATGAATTTATTTACTTTAAGGCATATAAGGCACTTAAAGACTGTAACCAAAATTTCAGTATCGATCTTTTTATCTCTCACAAAAAATTCTAAACATGAGTCCTGCCTTCTTGGCAGACTCCTTTGGCTAACACCCCTTTTTACACTCAGAATCTGCTATAATTTTGCCAAATTATTTATAGGCACAATATGACTGACAAAATCTCTTTTGATACTCCTCTTTATGTACTTGCACCACTTGCCGGTTTTACGGATCTTCCTTTTAGAAGTGTGGTGAAAAAGTTTGGTGCTGATCTGACTGTAAGTGAGATGATCAGTTCAAATGCTTTAGCACATGGATCAGAGAAGACGCTTAAGATGTTAGAGAAGTCTGTTTTAGAAGATCCATACTCAGTGCAGATCTCTGCATCAGACCCGGAGATCGCCCGTCGCGCCATTGAAGAGTTGAACAAACAAGAAGGGATCGATGTTATTGATCTCAACTGTGGTTGTCCTGTACCAAAGGTCTTTGGTCATGGTTCAGGTTCTGCACTGCTTGATGACCTCCCTCGCCTGACAGAGATCTTACGTATTATTAAAGCACATTCGAACAAGTCTGCAACAACTGCCAAGATACGTTTGGGTGTCACTGAAAAGAACCATGTACAGATCGCTCAGGAGATAGAAGCTACCGGTGTAGACTTTATCGCAGTTCATGGACGTACACGCGCGGGTAAGTTTAAAGCCCCTGTCGATTATGATGCGATCGCTGAGATCAAAGAAGCGGTCTCCATACCGGTGATTGCCAATGGAGACATAGACAGTTTTGAAAAAGCACAATGGGTACTGGAACATACTAAAGCAGATGGTATTATGATCGGTCGGGGTGCCGTAGGTGCTCCATGGATCTTTCATCAACTTAAAACGGGTTCTTCGGACATCTCGCTAGAATTAAAACATGAGATCATTATGGAACACTACGACAAGATGATAGAATTCTATGGTCCTCATGGTGTAGCGATGTTTAGAAAGCATACCCACACCTACTCTAAAGGCTATATAGGCGCATCAGTAATGCGTGACAAGGTCAACCACATTAGTGATATGTCAGAGTATCGTAAAGTACTTGATGACTTTTTTGGTAACGCTACGATGGCAGATCGTTAGGATTGGAGACCATTCTGTGTGCTAAGGCAGTAGGATAACCGCGCTGTTTACAAAATATTTCTGCCTGAGCTGTTATTTTATTTTCATCCATCTTTTTCATCTCATAAAATGCTCTGTTTCCATAACTGTGGGGTTCAAGTAAGTTCAGTTTTATAAGCTCCTTTGTAATGGCATCGGCCATAGTCAAGACAGAGGAGGCTTTAACGATCTCACAACGGGCGTAACGCTCACTGTCAAATGAGACTGCTGCTGCACGCAGCGTTGCATCTTCTCCTGGAATTTGCTGTGCTCCATATAGGGGTTTAGAAGCCACTTGCCCAGAAATAAACTCAGGAATAAAGTTACTGAGATAGTCTATGGCACTTTGAGAGCGTCTTATGGCATCGGTGAACTTCCAGCTTTTAGTAATCTTCTCTATGTACTTTTGGTCGAGTTTGGGTTGGGCACTCAGTGCAGAACTTTTGACCAGTCCATCTTCAAAAAGTGTGATGGAATTGGTCATACCGTGAAGCTGAAAATAACCGCCAGGGTAGGGTGTGAACTGTGCCATACCCTGCGGGGTGCCGCGTTCTCCGTAGAAAACAAGTTCCGGCCATTGATTTAAGGCTGTTTTCCATCGTGTCACATAGGCCGCTTTAAACTCGACAAGACGTTCGCGTTTGAGGCTTAAGAGGTCATCTATCTCTCCGGTCTGAAAACCTGCTGCGTTGATGATATAGTCAAAAGAGTCATTTCCTTCAAGAGTGCTTTTTTCATAGCCAACACGCCAACAATTTTCACTTTTAGTAATGCTTGAGACACGTGTGTTACATTTTATACTCACATTCTTCAGCGTATTAAGAGCTAAGGTGACAGTGGCTGCTATACGAAACATATTAAGTCCATACTCTTGGACCATGACAAGCGGAAATTTGACCTTGTTAAGATCTATACTTTTGGCGACAGGCACCATCCATCTATCGAGATGGTCCAATGTCTGATCATCATCTTTATCGATCAGTGCTTCGATCCTAGCTCTCTCATAGAGTCGAAAATAGTCCTGGGGTTGACCAAGTACTTGGTTTAAAGGATCTTTTTTGATTAAAGCCTCATATTCTAAACGTAAGGTATTGAGACGGGGGTAAAGATGCTCTGCTTCACCTTGATCTTGCAGTGGAACGGCGATGACAGTAGGTCGATAGTCTATAGCATGTGGATAGAGTCGTAATAGCTCTATGGACTCTTTGAGCAGTGTCACACACTGTGCTTCAGAGATCTCTCTGTAGAGGTTGCCTCCGGCATGAAGATGACACATAGGTGGACCATCTACCAATGAACTGCTCTTTTCAAAGAGAGTAACATCAAGACCCAAACGGCCAAGTTGCAGTGCAACACTCGAACCTGCAATACCGCCACCAATAATGGCTATCTTTGTAGTATTGTTTGCGCTTTTGGACATTGTCTTACTTTACTAGGTACTTTAAAAGTTCTGCAAAATCACTAACAATGATGTCGGGATCATACACAGAGATCTCTTCATCATAATTATAACCGTAGGTGACACCAATACTCTGCATATGGGCTCTGTTGGCAGCGAGAAGATCGTTTTTGGAGTCACCGATCATTACTGCCTCGTCAACAGTAGTCCCAAGCTTTTCACAAACATGCAGTAGAGGCATAGGATGTGGTTTTCGCTCAGGCAGTGAGTCTCCCCCGATAAAGTATTCAAAGTACTGTTCGAGAGAGAGAGCTTCGAGTATAGGTGAGACAAAGTCAACAGGTTTGTTGGTCACGATGGCCAGACGGTAGCCCCTTTTCTGTAGCTGTTGCAGTGTTGTGACGACATTTTCATAGGGTTTGGTATGAAGCGCAAGGTTTTTAGAATAGTGTGTTAAAAAGATATTCAATGCTTGCATGAAGTGTGCCTCATCTATGGTCTCGTCAATAGTAACAGAACCACTGAGCGCACGTTTGACAAGGGTCTGTGCTCCGTTGCCTACCCATAAACGTATGAGATGCTCGTCATAGGCATGGTATCCAAGTTCTGTAAGCATGTGGTTGACTGCGGCAGCAAGATCAGGAACACTGTCGATCAAGGTTCCATCAAGATCAAAAACAATCAATTTTTTGGGGCTAAGTATCATCTTCTACCTTGTAGGCGTAATAGTCTATTATAGGTTATATTATAACAAATAGGTCAGGTTTCAAGATTAATGAATACTCTTGATCGCAAAAATGAAAGAATAATATTTACACTTTTTTCTCTTTACAATAGGGTTAAATCTGTATAAGTCTCTTAGTTAGTTGTATTTTAAAGGATGTTGATTTATACTATATTATAAAGGAGTTTACTATGAAACAACCAATATATTTATCTATTTTAAGTGTAGCATTTCTAGCTGGCTTAACGGTAGGGTGTAGTAATGACAATAGTGATGATGGTGTTGCAAAAGAGGGACTGAGACTCTCAGGAGATTTTGGCAGTGCTTATGCCTACTATCAGCCACCGTGGTATGAACGACTTGTGACACCGGTGCATGCAAGCAGTAGTTATGATTCAATTGAGAACTCTATCGCCATTCCAATAGCCAGCGATCGTATTATGATGGATGCGGCGATACCACTCGATATCAAAAGTGATGGCACCTTTACAGCTGAGATCACAAAAGAGTACGGCTGGATTGTTCTTTTGGACAAAGGAAATGGTAACTATAGTTTTTTGAGTGTTCCGATGAGTGTGGATAGTAATGATTCACTAATCACTTTTTTCCCGAAAACGGATGTTGATTTTGGAAAGATCGAGTATAAAAGTGCCACTGATGAAGCAGAGAGTGAAAGTAACGCCAGTGAATTGGCAGAAAAATTTATCTTTTCTCTGGAGCAGTTGGGTGATATTTCAAAGTCGGATGATGCCTTTAAGGCGGTAGCAAACAGCTATCGCAACAATTATGCCAAGAGTGACAAGGCCCAGATCAGCGAAGTGATGCATATCGTTTCAGTAGCGGTGCCAAAACTCGAACCTGATGTTTCTGTGTTGGCAAACAAATATCAGGGATTTATGATGGAATTTGAGTTTGGCCCGGAGACATTACTGGCACAAAATGGTGTTAATATCTGTGATAACACACTTAAAGTAGGGCTGAAGTACCCTGATGAGAGTTTCAAACTCGCTACAGACAGCCAAGATTATCTTTCTGCTTTGATGAGTGGCAATATGGTGCCGGACGAAAACCATCATCCTGTACCCTATTTGGCTTGTGCCGTTCAGGAAAATTTTGTCATCTCTTACTTTAGAGACACGAACAGTTCGGGTGGGACACTGAGCTTCTTCAGAGGTGAGTCGACAGATATGTTAGCCCAGAATTTGGAGCTTCCAAATGGACTCTTTACTTTGCAGTTGCAAGATGGTGATGTAAACACGAGTGTGGCTCAGTATGAACTCAACTATAGCCTACCAATGAAGAATGGTGAACTTCTGCTGCCTGTTCCAGAATTTACGCTGCATAAAAATGGTAGATTTATTGACTATGCCGATGTTAAATGGTATCTGTACAATCAAAGTAGCGGTGAGTACAAAGGTATCGAAGATTTTACATCGTTTGCACCGATGCTACGCGATATTACTTCCGGTATGTGGCTGGTAACCAATGGCGGTACGGGACATGATCAAGGACTCAATTTTAATGAAAAGTATGATCGTATCGATATGATAACGTCGGAGATAATATGGGCCGATGTGACGGATCTTCGTCTGCGTGTGCAGTATGACATGGGCAATACCCACATGCGTTTTCAGGCGACTAACGTCGGTCTCCAGTAACTTTCTTGTCTTGGGGCAATAAAGATATACACGCTATTCGCTATAATCGCAAAAATTATTAGCGGATAGTACTATGTTCACACCAGACAAACCTCAAAACTATTTTCTCTCTCAAGTGCATCAACCCTTTTTTCTTTCAGGTGTTATTTTTGCCATAATCGTCATGGTGATGTTTATGCTTGGTTATAAAGGTATTTTACCTCTGCAAGTCGATGCGGCACTTTTTCATAGTTACTCACTGATCTATGTTGTCTTTACGCAGTTTTTTACCGGCTTTATTTTTACAACCTTTCCCCGTTTTTGTCAGAGTGAGGTGATTGGGAAGTCATACTACCTGCGAACATGGTTTGTTCAACAGGCGGGAGCTGTACTTTTTCTGCTTGGCTCTGTCTTCTCATCGGAGTTGATGTATCTGGGTGTCACAGTACTGCTGATGGCAAATATCGCTATCGTCTACAAGCTGCGTGAGATCTACACTAATACACCCGAAGCAATGCGCCATGATCCAAAGTGGATACTGGTCGGCTTTTTTATGGGCCTTTTTGCCCACTTTCTGTATCTGTTAGCTTTGGCTGGAATAGATGGCAGTGCAGTTGCTATTGGACTCAATCTTTACTTGGTCTTTGTTACCTTTGCTGTTGGTCAGCGTATGGTTCCTTTTTTCAGTCACAGTTTTGCTGAAAAGAACGAGAAATTCGTACCTGCGGTCTTTGGTGCTCTGGTTGTGAAGGTGATAGCTGTTGATTTTGATCTCTCTTATCTGGAGATTGTTGTTGATATCGCTTTGGGTCTGTTGATCCTGATGGAAATAAGACGTTGGAAACTCCCATGGAAGGGCTCTCCAGCTATTTTACAGATATTACATGTCTCTCTTTACTGGCTGGTGATTGCGCTGCTACTGGGCGGTATGGAACGTCTTGCGGAAGTTCTGGGTAATCTAAACTTTATGCAGATGGGTGTCCATATGCTGGCGCTTGGCTTTGTGACTACGATGCTGATCGGTTTTGGAACGCGGGTCACACTGGGACACTCTGGACAACCTCCACATGCTGACAGTACAACACTAAAGATCTTCTACCTTTTACAAGCCGTTGTATTAGGTCGTATTCTCTTTTCTGTAGTTATGGGTGCAGGGTTTAACATGTTCTGGATGTTTGATCTCTCTATAACCCTTTGGCTACTACTTTTTATCTTTTGGTCGGTACGTTTTGGACCGGTACTCTTTAGTGGTAAAAAACTGTAAAAGTACTGAAATTTCTTAAAACATCTGACTGACTCTAAGAGTATACCCCCTCCAAAGCGGTGATAGGCTATAATCGCGCGAAATATGCAGAGGTGTACATGTTAGAGATTATTGAACTTCTTTTTTTAGGCGCTGCTGTCGGAACGCTTTCGGGCTTCTTTGGTGTTGGTGGAGGTACTATTTTGGTACCGGCACTGCTTCTTATGGGCTATGATATGAAAGTGGCTATTGGCATCTCAGTGGTACAGATGGTCTTCAGTTCCATCTACGGCTCATACTTGAACCTTAAAAAAGGGACGCTTGACACGAAGATGGTCGCGATGATCGGTGCGGGTGGTTTTGCCGGTGCGCTTTTGAGCCCCTACATCATTAAAACCCTTCCTACTGAAGTTTTGGAGTGGATCTTCCTCTCTTTTGTACTTTTTGCTTTGGCACGTATGTTTTTTAAGACCAAAGAACATCAGGATGAACGCAGTGCCCACCCTCTCATACTTTTGAGCATCGGCGCTGTTCTGGGTGCTTTTGCCATCTCTATTGGTGTCGGAGGCTCTATACTGTTGGTGCCGATCCTGGTCGGTTTCTTGCATGTCCCGCTCAAAAAAGCGGTCTCGGCAGGACTCTTTTTTGTCGTCTTCTCTTCGCTTTCGGGTTTTATTGGCCTAAGTATCGCGGGGGAGATCGACTATCAAAGCGGTGTCATCATCGGTCTCGCTTCTTTAGTGGGTGTTGCTGGTGGTATCTGGCTTAAACATCATGTACATGATACACATCACAGGTTGGCGCTGATGCTCTTTTACATCAGTGTTGCATCATATATACTTTATAGATTGGTAGGTTCAAATGGATAAGATCAAAATCACGGGCGCGCGCGAAAATAACTTAAAAAACATCTCTTTAGAGGTTCCTAAAAATAAACTGGTAGTCTGTACAGGTTTGAGTGGTAGTGGTAAGTCTACACTTGCATTTGGTACACTCTATGCAGAGGGACAACGTCGTTATTTAGAGAGTCTCTCTAGTTATGCACGTCAGTTTTTAGACCGTATTGGTCAACCCGATGTAGACAAGATCGAGGGGCTGACTCCTGCTATCGCGATAGACCAGAAGACGACGTCTAAAAACCCCCGTTCTACAGTAGGAACGATTACTGAGATCTACGACTATTTGCGTCTTCTTTATGCACGTATTGGTGTGCAGCACTGTCACCTGTGTGGAAAAGAGATCTCACAAATGTCTGCTTCAGACATCATCGATCAGGTTGCCAAACTTCCTATCGGTGCGAAGGTCGTTATCTTGGCACCGCTGATCCGTGAGAAAAAGGGAACTTTCCATGACCTTTTTGAGTCACTGCGCCACAAGGGTTATGTCCGTGCCATGATCAACGGTGTGATGACCCGTTTGGATGAAGAGATAGAACTCTCCAAAACCAAAAAACATACCATTAAAGTGGTCATCGACCGTATTGTCATTAAAGAAGACAACCAAGAGCGTATCGCCCAGGATGTTGAGAAGGCACTTAAAGAGAGTTATGGTGAAGTGGAACTGGAGTTTTTAAACAATGAAGAGATGGGCTACAAAGACCGCATCATTCACTACTCTGAGCACAATGCCTGTTTTGACTGTAAAGTAAGTTTCGAGCCCTTAGAACCTCTGACTTTTTCATTTAACTCACCTAAGGGTGCCTGTACTGAGTGTGATGGTCTGGGACTGCGTTATGCCCTTGACCAAGACAAGATCGTCGATGTTGACCTGCCTATAGAGAAGGGTGGGGTGAAGATCATTTATGGTTTCAATAAGGGCTACTATTTCACCTTTTTGAAAGGGATGTGTAAACAAAATGGCATCGATATCACCGTGCCTTTTGGTGAGCTCGAAGAGCATCATAAAAAGGCCATCTTGCATGGTGCCATCGACGAAGTAGAATTTGAGTGGAAAAACCATCCCATTAAACGTGTCTGGCCGGGGATTATCCGTATCGCTTATGACATGTTCAAAGATGAAAAAGAGCTTCAAGACTACATGAGTGAAAAGACCTGTAACATCTGTAACGGTAACCGTCTGCGTCGTGAGTCTTTAGCGGTTGATGTAGCAGGTAAAAAGATCTTCGAGGTGATAGAACTGCCTATAGCCAAGAGTTATGCCTGGTTCAAAGATGAAAAGAACTTTGACTTTATGAGTGCTCAAGACAAGATGATCTCTACGCCGATCTTAAATGAGATCCGTGAACGTCTCTTCTTCCTGTACGATGTTGGTTTGGGTTATATCACGCTTGATCGTGATGCGCGTTCTATCAGTGGGGGTGAGGCACAGCGGATTCGTATTGCCTCTCAGATCGGTTCGGGTCTTACGGGTGTGATGTATGTGCTCGATGAGCCAAGTATTGGTCTGCATGAGAGAGATACACTTAAACTCATCAGAACCCTGCGTTCACTGCAAGAAAAAGGTAACACCGTCATCGTTGTAGAACATGACAAAGAGACCATCGACAACGCCGACTATATCATCGACATTGGTCCGGGTGCGGGTAAGTTCGGTGGAGAGGTTGTTTTTGCGGGAACACGTAAACAGTTGGAAAAAGCAAAAACAGTGACAGCAGACTATCTCTCTGGTCGTAAGATGATAGAGTATTTTTACCGCCGTCCTCAAGAGAGTTGGTTGGAGATTAACAATGTTAATATTAATAATATTGAAAAATTATCTACAAAGATTCCACTACAAAACTTTGTCTGTGTGACAGGGGTCAGTGGTAGTGGTAAAAGTTCACTCATCTTACAGACACTCCTTCCTAATGCGCGTGAACTGTTAAACCATGCTCGTAAGGTCAACAAGATCGCTGGTGTCGAGATCAACGGTCTGGAGCAACTTGACAAGGTGATCTACTTAGACCAAAGCCCTATCGGTCGTACACCACGCTCTAACCCAGCGACCTACACAGGTGTAATGGATGAGATACGTAACCTTTTTGCCAAGACCAAAGAGTCTAATATTAGAGGTTACACCGCTTCACGTTATAGCTTTAATGTGAAGGGTGGGCGCTGTGAGAAGTGTCAAGGTGAGGGTGAGATCAAGATCGAGATGCATTTCTTGCCAGATGTTCAGGTGAAGTGTGATGCCTGTCATGGTACCCGTTACAATGCACAGACACTTGAAATACAATACAAAGGTAAAAGCATCTCAGATGTTCTTGCTATGAGTGTGGAAGAGGCCTTTAACTTCTTTGAGCCGATCCCTAAGATACACATCAAGCTCAAAACCCTTGTGGATGTCGGCCTGGGTTACATCACACTCGGTCAAAATGCTGTCACACTCTCGGGTGGTGAAGCACAGCGTATTAAGCTGGGTAAAGAGTTAGGACGTAAAGACACGGGGCGTACACTGTATATCTTAGATGAGCCTACAACAGGACTTCACTTTGCCGATGTGGACCGTCTTACGGGTGTGCTCCATCACTTTGTGGAACTTGGAAACTCTGTCTTGGTCATCGAACACAACTTAGACATGGTGAAAAATGCTGACTACATCATCGATATGGGTCCTGAAGGGGGCTCTGGTGGTGGTCAGATCGTTGCTGTTGGTACACCAGAAGAGGTCGCGGCTTCTCATAAAGAGACGGGCTCCTACACAGGTGAATATTTACAGACAGAATTGGCACTACACAAAAAATAGATGATCAGTTATACCCTTAACGACATCAGGTCGATGACCTCAGAAGCCTTTTTCAAAAGAGGTTCTGACTACTACTCAGAGCAACGTTCCAGCATAAGAGACTTTGAGATGGTGGCCAGTGATCTTATGGTCATCTCTGCGGTGACTAAGGGCAGTAGCAACTATGTACAGAGTATCTCCGTTATGCGTGATGAGATGGGTCAGGTCAAACTTAAGGGGCGTTGTTCTTGTCCTGTAGGGCGTGAGTGCAAACATGTGGTCTCTAGTGCCTTGACCTTCATGGTAGAACATAACTTTCTCTCTCTCAAGTCAAAACCAAAAGTCAGTGAAGGCGAGGCTTGGTTAGATGCTTTAGAAGCAACACTTACTTCACCTTCTGAACGAAAATCTATCTTAATCTATAGACTCTCCCCTACCACTGAAGCAGGGAAGATGCAACTTGTTTTCTACCGTGCTCGCCTGCTTAAAAAGGGCGGTTACGGTAAACAAAATCGCATAGAGTACCACCAACTCATAAACAGTTATAACAGTCGGGACTTTTTAAGTGAGACAGACAAAGAGATACTGGACCTTTTTGGTGCCTTGGAGTCTCGTGTAAACCGTGTTGCCTATATAGAGGGTGAACTTGGTGGGTTACTTCTTCAAAAGATGGTTGCTACAGGTAATGCTTACTGGCATGGAAACCGTAATACGGCGTTAAGTTTTGGAGAGCGTTTAAAGAGTAGTGTGAAATGGCAAGAGGGTGGACGAGAGTCTAAGTTGGAGTTAGAACTTCCTAAACATGTTGAAGTCTTAGTAACACAACCTCCTTTTTACGTAGATATCAAAAAACATATAGTGGGCCGTTTAGAGCTAGAAGGTATGGATGAAAAACATCTGCCTCTCATCTTAAAAGCTCCCGCTATTAAAAACAGAGAAATTCAGGACTTTACCTTAGCGGCACTCACTATGCTTCCTTCCTTACCTCTTCCCTCTCGCATGGAGTGTGAAGTTGTTGAGGAAGTACCCGTTGCAAGATTACATCTTTTTAGTGCACTACATGAGGGTCAAAAAGCCCACATGCTAGAGTTGACCTTTGGTTATGGTAACGACTTGGTTTATGGCGCTGAGGTCGGGGCTATCTCTTTAAGAAAAGAGGATGAGACCATCATCAAGGTGATGCGAGATCTTGCTTTCGAAAATGAGGCCAAACAAAGGTTGGAAGTTTTTGGTTTTAGTGAACTTGTAGAAGATACACGAGCACTTTTTATGCCGCTTACCAATGGTCTTGAGCTGTGGAGAACCTTTGTGTCCACAGGTATTGCCGAGTTGGAGTCTCTTGGTTTTGAGATTGAGATAGACAGCAGCTTTATGATGAAGTTCAGTGAGGTTCAGACTGTAGATATTTTGGTGGATGAGAAGCAGGGCTGGTTTGACTTGAACATGCATGTTGAGGTCGAGGGGCAAGAGGTGAACCTGCTGGAGGTGGTCAGCGAACTGGTCTCCAATGTTGCTACCAATAGTGAGATCCCTGAAACACTTACTTTTGAGCTTCAAGAGAACCATTTTGTCACCATTCCTGCGGAACAGTTCCAGCCCATAGTCAAGACAGTCCTGGCGCTTTACAAGGGCGAACGTGTCTCTCGCTTGGAAGTACAGCCTTATGAGGTACATACTTTGCCTCAAAAAGCTAAAAAAGTGCACTACAAAGGTAAGGCAACAGCGAGTGTCAACAAACTTCAGGAGGCACTGAAAAACTTTGAAGGCATTAAAGAAGTCCCCGTCTCTCAAGGACTTCAGGCAACCTTGCGAGACTATCAACAAGAGGGTGTTAACTGGCTGGGCTTTTTGGAAAGTTACGGTTTTGGCGGTATTTTGGCAGACGACATGGGTCTGGGAAAGACCATTCAGACCCTTGCTTTTTTACAACAGCACAAAGAGCAGGGCGTACTCCAAAACCCTGTGCTTATTGTTGCACCGACATCACTGCTGAGTAACTGGAAAAATGAGGCTAAAAAGTTTACACCTGACCTGCGTGTCAAGATCCATCATGGTCTTAAACGTAAAAAAGAGATCGCCTCTATGTCAGACTGTGACATCTTGATCACTACTTATGCGCTACTTTCTCGCGACATTGCACTCTTAGAGCAGATGCAGTTTGACTTTTTCATCTTAGATGAGGCGCAGAACATCAAAAACCATAAGTCCAAGGCACATGCCGCTGCAAAGAAAGTCAAGGCTAAAAATGCTATAGCACTAAGCGGTACCCCGATGGAGAACCATCTGGGCGAACTCTGGGCCATCTTCGACGTGGTCATGCCAAACTTCTTAGACGACTACAAAAATTTCAAAACCTTTTATCAGAGTCCCATAGAAAAAGAGCATGACATGACGCGCTCAGCAATGTTGAGAGAGCGCATCGCCCCCTTTGTCCTTCGCCGCACCAAAGAGAAGGTAGCCAAAGAGCTTCCTGCCAAGACCATCATGACCAGAAGTATTACCTTTGACAAAGATCAAGCGAAGCTTTATGAGGGCATCCGTATCTCAATGGAGAAGCGTGTACGCGATGTCATCAAAGAGAAGGGTCTTGGTAAAAGTCACATTACCATACTCGACGCCCTATTAAAACTGCGTCAGGTCTGCTGTGACCCACGACTGGTACCGCTCGAAGAGGCCAAAGCGGTGCAGCACTCCGCCAAACTGGAGATGTTGCTGGAGTTGGTCGAGGAGTTGTTGGAAGAGGGCAGACGCATCCTCATCTTCTCTCAGTTCACCACCATGCTCTCTATCATAGAAGAAGCACTTCTGAAAAGAGACATCCCTCTGAGCAAGCTGACAGGAAGCACGACCAACCGTGAAAAAGTCATAGACAAGTTCACCAGCGGTGAAGCCCACGTCTTTCTCATCTCCCTAAAAGCCGGAGGCGTCGGTCTCAACCTGACCCAGGCCGACACCGTCATCCACTACGACCCCTGGTGGAACCCTGCCGCAGAAGACCAAGCCACAGACAGAGCCTATCGCATAGGTCAGGACAAACCTGTATTTGTTTATAAGCTCATCATCGAAGATAGTGTTGAAGAGAAGATCTTAGCGCTACAGGCTCAGAAAAAAGATCGTGCTAATGCACTTTACAGTGATGACAAAGAAGCAACTTCTATGGATGCTGCTTCTTTGTTGGAGTTGTTTAGTTGATGATTAAAATTGACAGTCAAAAGTGGTCAAGCGTACTGGCTCTGTTTTTAGTAACTGTTCTGTCTATGTAAAACTCTACCAATAACTATAGTGTCATTTACTACATCAAAAAGTACTCTATAATTTCCAACCCTCAATCGGTAGGCAGGTTCAAAGTTTGTAAGCTTTTTGATGTTTTGTATGTTTGGAAAATTTTTCAATTCTGAAATTTTATGATGAATATTACTTTTAAATGGTTCTGAAACTTGTTTGAAATCTTTAATAGCACTTTTTCGAATTTCAATTTTCATTTTTTAAATAATCTTCAAAAGATACAGTCTCTTCATCTCTTGTGGCGTGCAATAACTTCAAATCATCAATGTTTTCTTTTGAAGTAATCTCTAATCCATCTTTTTTAAAATGCTCTAATAACCATAAAACTTTTTCTGTTAATGTCTCATTTTTGATATTAATTGTTAGTGTTTGCATAAAATTTCTCCAATATCTTAGAATTTTATTATTATATCGAATTAAAAGCAAAGAAGAAAAAGAAATCTGTAGTTACAGAAATCAAAGATATCGATCAAAAAGAAGTTTTATGCACATATGGAAAGTTTATGTTCTTTTTCTGCGGCATAGGCTAGTAGAGCATATAAATCATCCTCTTTTAACTCTGGATAATCCGCTAACATCTCTTTAAAAGCCATGCCATCGGAGAGCATCTCAAAACATCATAGACAGTGATCCACATACTACGGATAATAGGCTTACCCGATCTTATATTGGGGTCTATTGTAATAGTTTTCTGATAATTTAGCATATATACTCCCTTTTACAATTTATTTATTGTAACGTAATTATAAAAATACGGTAGCATTATCTTTATCTAAATCGAAAGATAGTTGACTCAGAAAATTGGCCAAACTAAAAATGATCTATTATCAGATACTTTTCTTCTTTTTAAATTAATATTGGTGTCCTGACCCCATTTTTCTTGTACTACATGAATGGTCTCTCATATAGAGAGTTCTTGGAGCTTAAACTCTCTATTACACTTTCTCACTACACTTTAGACGAACTCTTAGCAAACCACATCGAGATAACGGACAGACTGACAGAACATTTTTTACCACTTGAACATTTGCAAGAGTATCTTACTTATGGTTATTATCCTTTCTATTTTAGAGAAAAGGGACAGTACCTGCGTCAACTCAACGCGGTAGTAAATCAGACCATAGATATAGACTTGGTGAATCTTGGCTTGGTGAAGCAGAGCTTTACCAACAAACTTAAAAAGCTTCTTCTGATCATCAGTACATCAAATCCTTATGAGCTTAATGTCACCAAGGTGGCTGGTAATGTTGAAGTAAGTAGAAATACACTCTATGCCTATCTTCAAAACCTGGACAAGGGTGGTTTGTTAAACATTATAGGAAGTACTAAAAAAGGTATCAGCAAGCTGAGTAAACCTGAGAAACTTTACCTGAATAACACCAATATATTTTACACCTTCGGTACAGAGTCAAAAGTAGGAACCATAAGAGAGACCTTTTTTGTCTCTCAACTCAAGCACCTTTACGATGTAGAGGTCTCTGACAAAGGGGACTTTGTGGTAGATAAAAAGTACACATTTGAAGTAGGTGGAAGTTCCAAAAAATTTAAACAGATCAAAGATGTGGAAAATTCCTACTTAGTCATCGACACAGACAGTACTGAAAACAGTCATAAAATACCGTTGTGGCTGTTTGGCTTTTTGTATTAGAGAATTTTTATCTTGATCTAAAGGGTATTAGACAACATATAGAAGGACTCATCACCAGACCCTTTTTTTTGCTTCTTTGTTGGAGTTATTTAGTTGATGATTAGAGTTAATATAAGGAATGACATATTTCATAACTGAGATATTAGTTGTTTATTAAACTAAGAAAAGTGGCTATTAAATCTAAAAAAAAAGGGTCGAAAAAAAGGGTCGGATGATGAATCTTTCCAAAATAGGTAGAGTTTATGGTTAATTGCTCTTAAACCTCTTTTTTAAGAACCTTTTGAACAAAAGCGTTGCGTGATATTCCTGCTTTTAAAGCTTCGTGGTAGATGCTTTTATGAAGTTCAGGGTCTATTCTGACGTTGAAAACACCTTTATAAATCTTTTGTGGTTCACGTCCAAGTACTTTACTAGCGGTAATGTACCTATCTACAAATATTTGAAAGTTTGTTTTTGTCTTCTTCAGCAGCCGATGTCTCAAAGATTATAGTGTTGTCTTTATCTCTAAATTTTCTTTTGATCTCAGTAAAAAGCTAAGACGCTATAAGCCTTAACTTGGATAAAATGCCACACCTATAAAGTTTCAAGATCAAAGGTTTAATTATAATGAGTGAGAGAAAAGATTTTTTACGTACCATCGTGGCTGATGACTTAAAAGCAGGCAAGTATGATGAGGTTGTGACCAGGTTTCCTCCAGAGCCTAATGGATTTCCACATATAGGTCATGCCAAGTCCATCGCTATAAACTTTGGGATCGCGCGTGATTATGATGGTCATTGTAACCTTAGAATGGATGACACCAATCCAACGACGGAAGACACTAAGTACGTCGAAGCGCTTAAAGAAGCCGTAGAGTGGTTGGGGTTTGACTGGGGAGACACGGTCTACTTTACCTCTGACTATTTTCCTAAGATCTATGATTATGCGATACAACTCATTAAGATGGGCAAGGCCTATGTTGACAGCTTGGACGAAGAAGAGATCCGTGAGTATCGTGGTACTGTGACTCAAGCAGGTAAGCGCAGTAAGTATGCTGAACGCAGTGTAGAAGAGAACCTGGATCTTTTTGAACGTATGAAAAAGGGTGAGTTTAAAGAGGGTGAGCATGTCCTTCGTGCCAAGATCGATATGGCGGCTGCTAACATGAAGATGCGTGACCCATTGATGTACCGTATCAGACATGCCCATCACTTCAGAACAGGAAACGAGTGGGCGGTTTATCCTATGTATGACTTTGCACACTGTCTTTCTGACTATATAGAAGGGGTCTCTCACTCCATCTGTACTTTGGAGTTTGAGAACAACCGTGATGTCTATAACTGGGTACTCGACACACTTGAGCTTGAGCCTCCACGTCCTTACCAGCATGAGTTTGCACGTTTGGGAATCAACTACACAGTTATGAGTAAAAGAAAGCTTTTAGAGCTGGTTCAAAGTGGTGTGGTTGACGGTTGGGATGATCCCCGTCTGCCAACGATTGCCGGATATAAGAGAAAAGGGTACACCCCTGAGTCTATTTTGACTTTTTGTGAGCAGATAGGTATTGCCAAGGCAAACTCTATGGTCGATGTCTCACAGCTTGAGTTCTGCATTAGAGATGACTTGAACACTAAAGTCCCTCGTGTTATGTGTGTGATCAACCCTCTTAAAGTGACCATCACAAACTATGAAGGCAGTGAAGCACTGGATGCTTCGTATTATCCGGATGATGTTCCTAAAGAGGGCTCAAGAAAACTGCCTTTTTCCAAAGAGATCTATATAGACCGTGAAGACTTTACAGAGGCACCTTCAAAAGGTTATTTCCGCCTGACTCCTGAGCAGCCGGTGAGACTTAAACATGCTTATATCATAGAGTGTCAAGAGGTCATTAAAGATGCTGACGGCAAGATAACAGAGATCAAAGCACACTATCATGCTACATCTAAAAGTGGTGCTGACACCAGTGGTATCAAGGTCAAGAGTGCCATACAGTGGGTGGACGCCGCAACAGCTAAAGAGGTCGAGGTGAGGCTTTATGACAGACTCTTCTCTTGTGAAGCACCTGAAGGCGTAGAGGACATTAACCCAGACTCATTAAAAGTCATAAAGTCTGCGCTGATCGAACCTGCTGTGATCACTGACAAACCAGATGAGAGATTTCAGTTTGAGAGAGAAGGATACTTCTACGCAGACCCTGTTGACTACAGTGATGAAAAGCCAGTCTTTAACAAAATAGTGGGTCTTAAAGACTCTTGGGGTAAAAAGAGTAAAGCGCGTAAAGTTACACCTAAACCTCAAGCTAAAAAGGTACAGGTTGATGGCGAAGTAGCCCCTATGAGTGAAGCAGAACAGGCACTGTTTGAGAAGTATCAAAATGAGCTTGGGCTTAACAGTGAAGTGGCAAACACTCTGGCACGTGACGAACAGCTTTCATCTTTTTATGAAGCAGCGCTGTCTATACACAGTACCCCTGTCACACTTGCTAACATGGTCAGTAATGAGGTGGCAAGAGAGCTTAAAGAGAAGTCTGCCTCTGCACTGAAGTTTACTGCAGAGCAGGTCGCTGAACTGGTCAAAATGATCGATGATAGCACCATCTCAAACAAAATAGCAAAACAGGTCTTTGAAGAGATGGTAAAGTCGGGAGATAATCCTGCAAAAATCGTAGAAGCCAAGGGTCTTGTCCAGATCAGTGATCCTTCTAAAATAGCACCTATTATCGATGACATCATTGAAAAGAACCCTGACAATGTTGCCAAGTTTAAAGCAGGTAACACCAAGCTTCTGGGCTTCTTTGTCGGGCAGGTTCTTAAAGCCACTGGAGGCAAAGCAAACCCTCAAGTGGTTAATGCACTTGTAGCTGAGAAGTTACAATAATCCATATATTTCTTTGTGGTGAAATAACTACTGCTTAATCAAAAAGTTGATGTTCAATCGAACATTGACCCAACAGAGATCTAACCATATTCTAAATATCTTCCCTTATCCATCATCTCTCACTAAAATATGCTAGACTTCCCTCATGGCAACACAACTTGAAAATCAGTCCGAACTTTTGACACGCGAACCCAAAAAATTTGCCGTATTTATGCTTAATGATGACTACACAACGTGGGAATTCTGCGTTCGTATTATTACCACTGTATTTCATAAAAATGTTCAAGAAGCAGACGCTATTACCCATGACATACATACCAAAGGCAAAGGGTTGTGCGGTGTTTACAACTATGAGATCGCGGAGACTAAGGCTTCTATTGTGAAACAGCAGGCGCGTAAAGAGGGGTTTCCCATGTCCTGTTCAGTTGAAGAGCAGTAAGCATATGTACTACCATCGTCTCCTTATCTCGTACAAAGGCACTAACTACTTTGGTTGGCAAGATCTGGGTGCAAGTCAAGAGAAGCTTAGTGTTGAGGCAAGTCTCCACAAAGTACTCAAAAAAATCTGTAAAGATCAGCCTTATAGTATGTCCGCTGCCAGTCGAACCGATGCGGGCGTCCATGCGCAGGGGCAAGTAATAAAGATCACTATGAGTCTATTACTTGATTCTGAAAAACTTCTGCTGGGTATGAACTCACTATTACCTGATGATATTCGTGTTTTAAAAAGCGAACTGTGTTCCTCAGAACTTAATGTAAATAAAGACAGCACAAGCAAAGAGTATCACTATTATTTTTGTACGGACACTATCCATAACCCAGTTCTTAATGATATCATGGCGCATATCCCCTCTAACGCTAAAGCAGGGGTACTTGATATAGAGAGTATGCAAAAAGGCTGTAAACTGTTTGTTGGAGAACATGACTTTTATAGCTTCGCGAAACGAGATAGAAACATGCATTCAACCTTTCGTACTGTTTTGAGCTGTGAGATAGTGCAGGTTCAGCCTTCAATGTTTGGCAATAATGTTTACTATATCAAGATCGTAGGCAAGGGTTTTTTGAGGTATATGGTGCGGTATATTGCCGGGGCACTGTTTGCACTAGGTAGAAAACAGATCAGCCAGAGTGATATTAGTGAAGCACTACTTGAGCATAAAGAAGAAAAACTAAGTTCCCGAGCCAAGTCTCGAGGATTGCATTTGATTCAAGTTTCTTATTAGGCGTAACATATATAAAAGCTCAAAAATACAATCACTCGAATACTGCTATACTTCCATTATATTAATGCCACAGGATAAATAATGATAGACTCATATGAACTACTACTTTCAGATTACATCTCCAAAGAGGACTTTTTTAGATTTGGTCTTGAAAAGACCATTTACATCCCGGATGCTAAAGTGGAAGCAGAGTGGCAAAGCCTTAAAAAGAACATTATAAACAATAAGGCCGTATTTATTCGTGGCTTCAAAAGCAGTACAGGGATGCACATGGCATCTGACTTTTACAGTAAGCTCTTTGAAAACAAGCAGGTAAAGAAAGATCCTTCCAACACACAAAATCCTGCTAAGATCATAGAAAAACTTACCGGTTACAAAAAAGCGAAAGACCTTAAAAACTATCAGTTGACCTCGGTATTTGGCCGCAGCAGAAACATCCTGGCCTTCTGTGCCCCATGGAACATCGTCTACATTCCAAGTATCTTAGACCCACTGCTTTCAGCAGAAGCCAACACTGACTTAGCAAACGAATTTAAGAGACGCTTTCAGCAACACAGTTATGAGAAGTTTAAACCTTATATTGATGAGTTCAACCAGATGATCAGTAATCATCAGTTTCAAAAGTCTATGGATGAGTACTTTCAAAAACTGTTTGACGATGGCCACTTCGATAAAGATGAGATGATCGCTTTTGAAAACATTATTAGAGAAGATTTTAGACCTATAAAGGTTTAGAACTCACAACAAATATTATGTTATTGCTTGTGAAGCCCTTATGTTATAATCATATATTAAAAACTTGGAGAAAATTATGATACAGCTATCAATACAAGAGCCAAAAATAGAAGAGTATTTTAATAGTTCCAAAGAAGAGATCATGCAAGCATTAAAATTTATCGTTGATAATGAGATACATGATTTTTCTCCCATAAACAACACGTCTACGCTTAGTGAAGAGCAGAAAAAAGAACTTGCTTCAAGGAGTGACTCTTTTCATGAAGAACCCTTAATGGGGCGTTACTGGAATGATGTTAAAGCTGATCTAGAAAGATAGTTTTGACTTTAAAACTACATTCTCTTGCAGAAAATGATTTAAAGATTGCGTTGAATTATTATTATGAAATAAGCCCTAAATTAGAGAAAAAGTTTTTGTCCCATATTGATAAACAATTTAACAACATTTTAAAATCTCCTAACACTTATCAATATGAGACTGAAATATCTCAAAAAGTGATCATAGATAAATTTCCATACATCATTTTGTATGAACAATTTGAAGACTTGATCATGATATTAGCGCTCTTTCATACAAAACAACATCCAGATAAATTAACCAATCGAGATAGTAAATGAATTTTGAGCAATAGGACATTATGAAGACCTTATCCATTAGAAACCTAACGTACCGATACCCGAGTTCTGAAACACCTATTTTTAATGGTATTGACTTGGACATTGAAGAGGGGTGGAGTGTTGTTACTGGGGTTAATGGCTCGGGTAAAAGTACGCTTTTAAAACTCATCTCTAAAGAGCTTAACAGTGAAAAAGGGATGATCAACGGCAATGACCTGGTGGTCTATTGTGCTCAGAGTACGGAGTTTGCTCCTGAAGAGCTAGAAGAATTTATGTCGACTTATACCAAAGAAGCCTTTAAACTCAGAGACCTTTTAGGCGTTGATGATGCGTGGTTGGGTGCTTGGGATGTTCTGAGCCATGGTGAACGTAAGCGCTTGCAACTTGCGGTGGCCCTTTCGGCTGAGAGTGATGTGTTGATGGTGGATGAACCGACCAATCATCTTGACCAGAAATCACAGGCTATCGTTATCGAAGCGTTAAAAAGTTTTAAGGGCATTGGTATTTTAGTGAGCCACGACAGAACACTGCTCGATGCACTCTCACAACAGACGATCATGATCAAAGCGGGTGAAGTCTTAAAATACAGATCGAAATTTTCTTTGGCACAAGAAGCGTATGGACAGACCCTTTCTCATAAGAAAAAAGTGCGCAGCGAACAGGAACATGAGCTTAAAAAGTTAGGCAGGCGTGTTCAGCTTGAACGAGAAAAGGTCTCTCTCGCCAAACAACGGTTTTCTAAAAAAAATGTTGGCAGGTTTGACAGTGCTGAAAAAGAGAAGATCAATGGTGCTATTTTTACAGGCAAAGACAAAAAAGATGGGCAGATCCTACAGAGTTCTATGACTAAGCAGCGTCAGTTAAGTGAAAAGATGGGTACGGTTGCAAAAGAGTATGCAACGGGTATCAGTTTTGAGGGAGAGGTCTCTAAACATCATTTCCCACTCTCAGTAGAAAAGTCCTGCATCCCTCTTTTTGAGAGTACAGAACTCTGTTTTCCACGCCTTTCCATAGATGTTGGTGACAAAGTGGGCATTAGTGGAGAAAACGGTGTGGGTAAAAGCAGTTTTATAAACTATTTTGTGGAAAAGGTAGATTTTCAACATGAGTACCTTTACATACCCCAAGAGATTACCGACAATGAAGCCGAAAAACTGTTTGAAGATGTGGGTGACTTGAACAGCGAAGAGAAGGGGGAACTCTTTACCCTTGTACAGCGCTTAGGCTCTGATGCAAAAGCACTGCTGCAAAGCAGTGTTCCAAGCCCTGGAGAGGTCAGAAAGCTCTTAATCGCTCGTGGACTCTTGCAACATCCCTCTCTCATTATTTTGGATGAACCAACTAACCACATGGACTTGGACTCTATAGTCTCTTTAGAAGCTTCTTTACAAGCCTACAAAGGGGTTTTGGTCTTTATAACACATGACAAGACTTTTTTAGAGAACATCAGTACAAAGCAGTGGGTGTTTGAAAAAAGTGAAAAAGAGCGTTACAGTGTGCAAGAAGTTTTGTAGGTATCTTTAAAAAATCATGATGAGATGATCGTTTTTGAAAACACGATCAGGGAAGACTTGATTAAGCCTAAACTATAAATTATAGTTTTATACTTAGAAAGTATTACATACCTATTGGAGAAGATTTGAAACAGATTGTTCTAATTTTTTTTGCACTTCTTTTTTTTACAACACTGAACGCTGAAGTACTGACTCTTAGTTGTGATAAAAAAGAGGAAAAGGGATTTTATAACTATCTTCAATATTATAAAGATGTAAATGCCTCGATATCTACTAAAAACAGTTTAGAGATCTCTCAGGTTGACTTTACCCATCTGGATAGACCCAATGCAAACCTTGGCTTAAGTTTTCAAAACAGAGCTTTATGGTTGAAGTTCAGTTTAAAAAACAGTTGTCCTAACACGCAGCAGAGAGTACTTTTTTTAAAAAAAATAACAAATAAGAGTATAGAACTATATGAGGAAAACGGGGAGCGATTTGTTGAAATAAAAAAGACACCATCAGTCAATAATGCTTATTATGATCTGAGTATAGACCCTAATGAGACCAAACGCTATTACCTGCGTCTTATTGGAGATGGCCCTTATATTATTGCATCTGAGCTGATCGATAGTAGAAAAGCTATCGAGGAAAGTTACATAAGTGGTGCGTTTTTCTTCTTCTTTACTACCTTTGTCTCTATCGCTATTATTGTATATCTGTTGATCTTTATATTTTTAAGAGAGGTGATATACCTTTATTTCTCTTTGCATATAAGCTCGCATCTGATGCTTTGGCTGAGTGTGTATGGTGTTTTTACGGCGGTAGAGCTTTCGCTGGTCAAAGTCATCTCTATTTTTATCTCTTCTACCTTTATCACTTTACTGAGTTTTGAGATCCTGCAGACACGTAAATATATGCCTGGACTTTCCAAGGTCTTGCTGGCGTTTCTGTTTTTTATGAACTTCTATTTCTTCGTCGGTTTTTATCTTGATTGGATCGAGTTTTATGCGCCTATTTTTGGTATCACCTCTTTTATTACCTATATGTTGATCATTGCCTCTATTTTAGGAAGTATTAAAAGGGGATCGAAAAAAGTGATCTACCTTCTTTTGGCTGTCATTGGTTATATCTTAGGTTATTACATCACGGTTGTGGGTGTTTTTACCTTAGGCAAGATTCCTGTTAATGATTTTACACTCTATGCAGGTATGATGGGTGCGATTATAGATATCGTTTTTGTCTCCCTGGCTTTTATACATATGGCAGAAAAGACGTATCATGATCAGAGAAAAAAATTGCTGGAGTACAGCAGATCGCTTGAAGGTACGGTTCAGGAGCGTACACTGAAGATCCAGGAACAAAATAGTTTGCTTCATCTTCAGGCTATTACCGATACCTTGACCCAACTGCCAAATCGGCTTGAGCTTGATCGATACTGTACATCGGCTTTTGCAGATCGTGGTCATTCAGAAAAAGAGTTGTTCGCTCTTTTGATAGATATTGATAACTTTAAACAGGTAAATGATGTTTATGGGCATCTTTTTGGAGATGCCGTCTTAAAAACGATTTCCAAAGTGTTGCTCAAAAGTTTAAAAGAGAGTGATATGGTAGGACGATGGGGCGGTGATGAGTTTCTTGTGGTTGTCCATGTCTCTAAAGCAGATGATATAGCCATGATCGCAGAGCGTGTCCGAAAAAATGTCAGAAATAAAGAGCTTGAGCATAATGTCAGGATAACGATCAGTCTAGGTGTCAGTAGTGCTCGTGATAAAAAGAGTATAGGGTCATGGATACAAAGTGCTGATGAAGCACTCTATAGAGCTAAAAAAAGAGGAAAAGATCGAGTTGTTTTTTCTTAGATTTTTATCAAAGTAAAAGTATTTTACTAAAATAAAGATAGATTTTCATGTGAGTTGATCTTTGAATTTAGTTATGGACAAAGCGGTTGAGAAGCAAAAAAACATAATAATAGTGATTAATCATAATAGAAGATTTTCTTATAAGAATGTAGGTGATAAGATAGACTTTTAAGGAGTCTATATGTCAGATAAAGAGATAGAAGTACTACAACAAGAAAATAGTGAACTCAAAGCATTGATCGTCCAGTTTAAGCGTCTGTTGGACTCTATACCCGATCCTGTTTTTATGAAAGATGAGGGCCTGCATTGGATCTATGGCAATCCTGTTATATTAGACCTTTACAGTATTGACAGAGATAATTATGTAGGTAAGACTGAAGACCAATTACTGCCTAAAGAGTTTGCAGACTCTTGCATGGAAAGCGATCGTCAGGCAGTGGCTAAAGGGACGATCAGCAAGTCAGAAGAGCGGGCGAGAGATGCTGAGGACAACATCCATTTTTATGAGGTCTTTAAGGTACCCAGCTATAATCCAGAAGATGGTGTCTTTTTAGGACTCATAGGGGTAGGACGGGATATCACAGAACGTAAGGCAGCGCAAGAAGCGTTAGAAGTAGAAAACAACAAACGTAAAGAAAATGAAAAAGAGCTGCGTGAATTGACAGAGACTCTAGAACAGAAGGTTCTCCAACGGACAGAAGAGTTAAACAGACAACGCATTAAAGCAGAATATCTAGCGACCGTAGATGTCTTGACCGAACTGAACAATAGACGTGCTTTTTATGAAAAAAGCATTGCTGTTCATGAAGAGGCAAAGCGTTATGGACATACTTACAGTGTCATAGTTCTGGATGTTGACCTTTTTAAAAAAGTCAATGATACCTATGGTCATGCTGTAGGAGATGAAGCCTTAAAGATGTTGGCGTCTATTATCAAGAATGCATTAAGAGAGAGCGATGTAGAAGGACGTGTTGGTGGAGAAGAGTTTGCCATTACCTTGCCAAATACAACAGTAGACGGTGCCGTAGAGTTGGCACAGCGTATATGCAACAAGGTAGAACAGAGTACGCTTGATTATAAAAATAAAAAGATACTCTTAACAGTCAGCCTTGGTGTGAGTGAGGTCAAACCAGGGTATGAGTGTTTTGATGAACTTGTAGCCAAGGCAGACAAAGCCCTCTACTTGGCAAAAAAATCTGGTAGAAACTGTGTCATGGTACAGTAGAAAACGCTTTACAATAATAGGATAACTCGAGCTTTTAGAAGTACCCTTAATGAAATACGACCCTGTTACGCCCTGAACTTTTAGCCTCATAAAGTGCTTGGTCAGCCCTCTTTATGATTTTATTTATGGTGTCATTTTTATGAAAAAGGGTGACACCTATACTGGCCGTCTGTTTGCCGACCTTTTTGAACTGATGGTCTTCTATTTTTTTGCATAGTTCATGAGCGAGTTTTAATAATTCCTCTTTTTTAATGTCGAGATAAACAATGATAAACTCTTCACCACCCCACCTAACCGCGATGTCATTGACTCGGAGGTGCTCTCTCAGCAACTCAGCGATCTCAATCAGTACTTCATCACCTACCTGATGACCATAGGTATCATTGATATCTTTAAAGTAGTCAAAGTCTATGAGTATCAGACCAAAAGGACTCTCATAACGCTGAGAACGTTTCAGCTCTTTTTTAAGCAAAATGTCAAGTTTACTACGGTTAAAAAGCCCTGTTAGTTTATCGGTGTCTGCTAAAAGCTTTAGATACTCTTGGTGGACAAAGATGGTTTTATAAGAGTGTTCCAAAAGGAAAGCAGCTAAAAAACCAAAAGAGAAAGAAGAGAGGAGCCAAAAACAGTGCATAACAAAGTCTTCGAGTGGCAGGTTGAAATATAAAACAAACATAGAACATGTAGTAGCCACTATAAGGCTAGCACTTATAGTCGCAGGCCAAAGTCGTAATCCCGAAACCGTGAAAACCCAAAAAATGATAAGATAGATCTCCGTTAGGCGCATGGCAGGATGTTCTAAATGAGTCGTGACTAAAAGATTCCCAACCGTAGCAACAACAGGTGCTGTCATCAACAACAGTTGTGTCAAAGATATAAACTGTTTTTTAAAGGTCAGCAAGAAGATGGAAAAAAGAAATGGCGGTAAAATATAGAGATGAAAAAGGGTGAGTTGGCTTAAGATCTCAGGTGGTGCTATAAGATGGTCTGTAATAGTAGCAACAATATATAAAATGGCAGTCAATGCAGATATGGCACGTACATGTATAAGTTTAGACTTACGTATCCAACGTTCATATGACTTTTGTGTCTGTGTATCATTAAAGTCAATAACTGGTGAAAGAGCGATGTCGTTTAAAAGTTTATCTTTCATATTCTAACCTGTGTACTGAGTAGTAGATGATATCGTAAAAAAATGAAGAAGTATTATGTAAAAATAGATTCTATTTTAAGATTAGACAAAATCTAGTATAATTCGCACAATAAAACTAAGGTAATAACTATGGCAACTTATATTTTTGGACACACTAGCCCCGACTCTGATTCTATTGTAGGTGCGATCTCTCTTTCGTATTTAAAAAACCAACTTGGTGAAGAGTGTATACCTACCCGTCAAGGTGAGATCTCTGCAGAGACAGCGTTTATTTTAAAGACTTTTGGTGGTACTGCTCCAGAACTCAAAACCTCTGTAGCAGGTGAAAAAGTCTATATCATTGATTTTTCTGACTATGCACAGGCACCTGCAGACATGAAAGAAGCAACACTTCTTGGTATCGTCGATCACCATAAATTGGGTGATATCACTACCGACACGCCACTAGAGTGCTGGATCAGACCGATAGGCTGTTCAAACACTGTCGTTTATGAGATGTACAGATCATATGGTGTTGAGATCCCTAAAGATATAGCAGGGATGATGATGTTAGCAATCCTTAGTGATACGGTTATCTTCAAGTCACCAACCTGTACCAAGGTAGACACTAAGGCAGTTAAAGAGCTTGCGAAGATCGCGGGTGTTGAAGACTATAAAGCCTTAGCTATGGAGATGTTCATCGTCAAATCGGCAACAGAAGGTGCCAGTGCAAGAGATCTTAATACCCGTGATTACAAGCCGTTTGACATGAATGGTTCTAAAGTAGGTGTTAACCAGTTAGAAATGATCGACATCTCAGCGTTAGATGCTAGAAAAGATGAGATCTTTGAAGACATGAAGAAGATGAAAGAAGAGGAAGGTCTTCACACTATGATCGTTCTTTTGACAGACATCATGAAAGAGGGCTCACAGATCTTAGTGGTGAGTGATGAACCATCAAAGATCGAGACGGGCCTTAACCTCAAGCTAGAAAACAATGAAGCATGGCTTGATGGTGTTCTTAGCCGTAAAAAGCAGATCATTCCATTTATCCAACCACAGTTCTAAGTCTACAGTTCTAACACATACGCGTCACTCCTGCGAAGGCAGGAGTCCACGAATTTGAGCCTCCATACGATTTAAAACATACAAACCGTTTGATTCCTGCCTCTGCAGGAATGACGAGCACATTCACAATCACTCAAGGAAACCCCATGTCAGAAAAAACATACATCAAAGGCAAAGACCTTGATCTCGAGACGACCATCGCTACCATGCATGAAAAGCTGAAACGGTGGGATATCCATGTAGAGGAAGCCTCTTGGCTTAACCCTGTGCCTTATGTCCATTCCCTGCATGTTCGTGATGAGAGTTGTAGCCTGATGTTTACCAATGGCAAGGGAACCACTAAAAAGTCTTGTCTTGCCAGTGCTTTGGGCGAGTACTTTGAGCGCTTGAGTTGTAACTACTTTTTTGCAGACTACTACTTGGGTGAAGAGATCGGCAATGGTGACTTTGTGCATTATCCTAGTGAAAAGTGGTTTGAGGATGACGAGGGTGATATGCCAGAAGGTCTTTTAAACGAAGAACTTTGGAACTTTTATGATCCTGATGAAGATTTAGAACCTGAAAACATCTTTGACTTTAACTCGGGAGCAGGGGAGCGTGGTATCTGTGCACTCCCTTTTGTTTGTCAGAGTGATGGAGAGACAACATACTTTCCTGTCAACATCATCGGCAACCTCTATGTAAGTAATGGTATGGCAGCAGGTAACACCGAAAATGAAGCGCGGGTGCAGGCACTCTCTGAGATCTGTGAGCGTTATGCTAAAAACAAGATCATCTCTGAGATGATCACACTTCCACAGATACCTGCAGACGTGATCGCGCGTTATCCTCACATTGAGACCTCTATAGAGAAGTTAAAAGAGCATGGTTATAACTTACGTCTGTGTGATGCTTCTCTTGGTGGTCTGTTCCCTGTCATCTGTGTGACCTTGATGAACCCAAAAGAGGGAACAGTCTTAGCCTCATTTGGTGCACACCCTTCATTTGAAGTGGCCTTGGAACGTACTGTAACAGAGCTTCTTCAGGGACGTTCCATCAACCAAAACTATGATTTCACTGTGCCTTCTTTCAACCGTGCCGAGGTAGTAGACAACAACAACTTAGTAGAACACTTTATCAACTCTACCGGCTTGATCTCTTATGACTTTTTCATGAGTGAAAGTGACTATGAGTTTGTTGACTGGGATCATGATGCAAATACCGGAAGTGAGTTTGAATACCTCTGTGAACTTATAGAGAACCAAGGTCATGAGATCTATATCATGGACTATGATCACTTGGATGTTTATGCATGCCGTATTATCGTACCGGGGATGTCAGAGATCTATGAGGTAGAAGATCTGCAGTGGTCTAACAACAATGAAGGGGCACACTATCGAGCGTACCTACTCTCTTTAGACCAGATGGGGCCAGAGGGTTGGGAAAGTGTTTTAGAAAACATTGAAGAAGATGACCTCTTGGATGTGCATAAGATCGCTGAGTTCATAGGGGTCGCTCCTGATGCAGGAACTCGCTGGGCCACTCTTCAGGTGGGTACCTTAAAAGGGATGTTGCATCTTGCTATTCAAGAGTATGAAGAGGCGGTCATCTGGAACAACTGGACACTTCATATGGCAGACATCAGTGCCAGTGAACGTCAACACCATAACTGTTTGGCGGCACTGCTTGAGATCGTCATGGATGATGAGAAGGTCTTTAGTCAGTATAAAAAGAGTTTGGAACTGCTTTATGGTGTAGATACTGTGACAGAGTGTATCGCCTTGATTCAGGGTGACAAGCATTTTCAAGGTCTGCACTTTCCCGGCCTGACGTTAGAAGGGTTTGAAAAGCATACTGCACTCTTAGAAGGTTATAAAAAACTTCAAAAAGCCAAAGCAGCCCAGCTTAAAAAATAGAGAGTCCTGTCTTTGTAGTAAAAAGCTCCAAGGCCTTTGTTCCCACTAAAGAATTTCCCTGCTCATTGAGTGCAGGAGAGAAAACAGCAATACTCATCTTCCCTGGCACAACAGCCACAATGCCACCACCAACACCACTTTTACCCGGTAGACCCACACGAAAAGCAAAGTCACCCGAAGCATCATAATGGCCACAGGTCAACATTAGTGCATTGATACGTTTGGCCTGTGCAGCTGTGATCAATGTTTTGTGGGTGATAGGGTCGGTACCATCGTTGGCAAGGTAGAGCATAGAACGTGAGAGCTCATCTGTGTTCATCGTGACTGAACATTGGGCAAAATAGGTCTCTAAGACCTCGGTAATGTCATTTTCCAAGTTACCAAAACTTTTCATCAAACTGGCAGAGGCCATGTTCCTGAAACGGTGCTCCATCTCAGAGTCTGCGACAATCTTGTCTATGTAGATCTCCGGGTTGTCCGCAGTTTTTTGGATAAAGTCAAGAATGGTTTGCAGTGTATGCTCTTTATAGTGTGAGACCAGACTATCAGCGACGACTATAGCACCAGCATTGATAAAAGGATTGCGAGGGATACCTGCTTCATACTCTAACTGTACCAAAGAGTTAAAAGGATCTCCAGAGGGTTCACGCCAGACCCGTTTGTAGAGTGCTGCTTGATAATGCCTGAGCGCTAACGTATATCCATAGACCTTGGAGATACTCTGTATAGAGAATTTTTGTCTATTTACTCCTATGCTATGACACGTCCCATCATTACAGGTGACACTCATGGCAAAATCTTTAGGATTGGCACTGGCAAGGGCAGGAATGTAATCTGCTACCTTGCCTTGACCTAAAAGCGGGGTGATCTCCTCTTGTATCTGCTGTAGAATATGTTGAATATCTATGATGTGCCCTTTATGGTAGTCTCTAATCATTTTAGAGTAACCAACCTTGTATAATACTGCAAAAGGATTGATATGAATGATGATCACAAGGGCGTAAGCAATAATCCATTGCATGGTGTGAAGTTACAAGAGGTCTTAGAGACATTAGTGGCACATTATGGATGGAGAGAACTCTATAACTACGTTGAGATCCGCTGCTTTTATCTTGATCCAAGTATTAGCTCAAGTCTGAAATTTCTTCGAAAGACCCCTTGGGCACGCAAAAAAGTAGAAGATTTGTACGTAGATCTAAAAAGTTAGAGGGAACGATAAAGACTCTTTACATAGAGACATAATTTTTTGTTATCTAAAGCTATGTTATAATAGTTTTAATAGAGAAAATGCCTACCTTGCTGTGAAGCAAGCTCGGAAAGTTATGGGTCTCATGTAGATCGCCAGACTGCCTAATACTACAGCACAGCTGACTTTACTGCATGTAGCCAGTAACTTCTGTATTTTCCTTTTAATGATTATCTTTAAACAATAGAACATGGAGGTTAAGATGTATAAATTATTTACTATTTTTCTACTACAAGCAACTCTTATCCTTTCTCTTCATGCACAAGAGAGCAAAGAGGTCAAAAGTGACCTGCTTCGTGCTATCCATCAAAGTGACTCAAACGAAGTCCGTGCTATAGCCAAATCACAAAAGTCAGTGATCAGCAGTGACCCTATACTTGAGAGTATGGTAAAAGCCTATTTCGCAGCAGAGAAGCAGGCGTTGCAAGAGCTTAAGGAGAAGGCTAAACTTCAAAGAGAAGAGGACGCACTACAGTTGGAACAGGCCAAGCTGGCCAAGATCTTGGAAGAACAGAAACTAGCTGAAGAGAAGCGTGCTAAGATCTTAGAGGTGTCTGAAATGGCAGTAAAAAAGTCAGAAAATGCTACTCCTGAAAATGCAACTGTTGCGGCGAAGAAAAAAGAGGTTAAAAAGAGTGTGATACCTAAGCCTGTCAAACAGCCAAAAGTAGCCAAAGCCGATCCTGCTAAGAGTAAACCAGCTCCTAAAAAAACTACAAAAACAGTACAAAAGGTCGCTAAGTATACTGCGAAACCTCAAAAAATAAAAAAGAGCAAGATCCATATGAGTAAAGTAGATATTGCCGGTAAGTGGGTAGCTGATAAAAAAGAGAAAAA
>WGDB01000034.1 GCA_015493495.1 Helicobacteraceae bacterium
CATACAAAAATACATACACAAAAGGATGATGATGTCATTGATGTCGAAATTATCAGCAACGATACTACTAAGTAGTCTTTCACTATTTGCTGCAACAGACGCCGAAGTAACAAGCTTTTTAAAGAAACAGATAGGAGGCAACAAAAGTGTCTCTAACCTTCAGGTAGAGGTCACTAACAGAGCCCCTGTCAAAGATATGAAGGGATGGGACAGTGTGATTGTAAGTCTTACAGCCCATGTCAAGCAGGGTAAACAAGAGCGTGATATAGAGCAGATGATGACCTATTTTGTACACGGTGACTACATTACCAAAGAGCTAAACAATGTTAAGACAGGTGCTGCTTTAAGCAGCAGTGTCGCACCAAAGTTTGATAAAAGTTTTTATAACAAAGAGAACCTAGCCTTTGGTAATGCCAGTGCCAAGCACAAAATAGCGATCTTCTCCGATCCTCTCTGTCCATTTTGTCGTAAGTTTGTTCCTGAAGCGATCAAGTATATGAAAAAGTATCCTAATGATTTTGCTGTCTACTACTACCACTTTCCACTGCCTGCACTTCACCCTGCAGCAGTCACGATGACCAAGGCAGCGATCGCTGCTGAACAAAAAGGGATGAACAAAGTCTTAGAGATGTACACGGTAGAGATTAATCCACGTGAGACAAACGAGCAGAAGATACTTGATGCCTTCAACAAAACTACAGGTGCCTCTATTAGTATGATGGACATTAACTCTGCTGCTGTTGAGAAGCAGTTCAAGCAAGACAAACATATAGCTGCCAAAGTGATGGTTCAGGGAACACCAACCATGTTCTTCGACGGTGTTAAAGATGCAAGTAAAAACAAGTACAAAGAAGTGAAAGTCAAGTAATGGCAAAATTAACTATTGCGACAAGAGTCTCAGATCTTGCACTTTGGCAGGCATATCATATTAAAGATCGTGTTGAGGCTGAGTTTAGTGATATTGAGGTTGTCCTCAACAAGATTGTCAGTAATGGTGATAAAGTCTTAGACAAACCACTTGCCTTGATCGGAGGTAAGGGTCATTTTACCAAAGAGTTGGAAGATGCCATGCTCGCTGGTCAAGCAGATATTGCAGTGCACAGTCTTAAAGATGTTCCTACTTATATACCAGAGGGACTGGAACTTGCTGCAGTGACACAGCGTCAAGATCAAAGTGATGTTTTTCTCTCTCATAAATATGCCTCTCTTGATGAACTTCCTCAAGGTGCGGTGGTCGGTACAACAAGTCTGAGACGTCGGATGCAACTGCTTCAAAAAAGACCTGACCTGAAAGTCAAAGACCTTCGTGGCAATGTGAACACACGCCTGCGCAAACTCTCTGAGGGGCAGTATGATGCGATCATTCTTGCCTATATTGGTCTGTATCGACTTGACCTTTTGAAAGATATACCATTTACGGACAAACTCTCTCTCGACATGATGATCCCACCTATGGGACAAGCTGCATTAGGGATCGAGATCGTTAAAGGTGATGCACTGCTTCAAAAAGTTGCTGCATTTTTAAAAGATGAAAACACCTATATCGCTACACAGATCGAAAGAGATTTTATTGCAGCTATTGGGGCGGGTTGTTCTGCTCCTGTTGCTTGTAATGCTGTGGTCAGTGCTGACGTGGTGACCTTTCGTGTGATGCTTGGTTACCCTGATGGTACCCATGTGATGCAAGAAAAAGTAGTGGTGTCACTTAGTGACTCAAAAAATATTGGTTCAGATTTGGCCAAGACTATGATAGACAATGGTGCAATGGATCTTCTAAAAAATGCTGAGAAGATAGCCTTTAAAGACGAAATGCCTCAAAGACTTTAGAGGTTACACCGCGCTTTTACAACTTCTCCTTTATCACCATCATTTGATTTGGTGGTATAATCATTAAAATTATTTTCCAAGAGACCTTATGCAAAAAACTGTAAACTTACTTAAAAAACACAATGAAATCACGGTTATTGATGAACCTCTCGATATCTATTTAGAGATCCCACACTTGGCTTATATGGAAGTGAAAAAAGAGAACGGTGGTAAAGCACTGCTTTTTACACATCCTATAGACTCTAAAAATGGCAAAAAATTTGATGTTCCTGTGGTGATGAACCTTTTTGGATCTTATAAACGTACGGAACTTCTCTTTGGCAGAGAGATAGAGTCTGTTGCAGATGAGATCAGCAAACTGTTACATATGAAGCCGCCGGAAGGACTAGCAAACAAGGTCTCAATGTTAGGAGATCTCTTCCAACTTAAAAATGTCTTCCCCAAACGTCTCAAAAAAGAGGGTGAGTGTCAAGCGGTAAAGATGTTAGACAAAGAGGTGGATCTTTATAAACTTCCAGTACTTACCACTTGGGAGCAAGATGGGGGTCCTTTTATTACGATGGGACAGGTCTATACACAGAGTCTGGATGGTGAGATGGTCAACCTTGGGATGTACAGACTCCAGGTCTATGACAAAAACCATTTGGGCATGCACTGGCAGATACATAAAGATGCCTCTCACTTCTTCGATCAGTACCAACGTGCTGGTAAAAAGATGCCAGTGAGTATAGGAATAGGGGGCAATCCTCTTTATACTTGGTGTGCGACAGCACCACTGCCATATGGTGTGAATGAGCTGTTGCTTTACGGTTTTGTTACCAAGCAGCAAGCTCAGGTAGTGAAGTCACTGACAACACCACTTTATATCCCTAAAGATGTTGATTATGTTATTGAAGGATGGGTCGATCCACAGACGATGAAGATCGAGGGGCCTTTTGGTGACCATACAGGCTATTATACTTTAGAAGAGCCTTATCCGTTGATGGAAGTGACGGCGATCACCCATAAAAAAGAGCCTATGTTTTTAGCAACAGTAGTGGGTAAACCACCTCTCGAAGATAAGTACATGGGATGGGCGACAGAGCGTATATTCCTGCCGCTTCTCAAGACCAATGCGCCTGACCTTATAGACTATCATATGCCTGAAAATGGTGTTTTTCATAATCTGATCTTTGCAAAGATGCAACCGCTTTATAAAGGGCACGCCAAGCAGTTTATGCATGTATTTTGGGGAGCAGGGCAGATGAGTTTTGTAAAACATGCACTTTTCATCGATGAAAAGGGACCTGAGCTAAACAACTATTTTGCCATGAGTAAATATGTTCTAGACCGCTTTTCACCTAAAATGTTATTTATTTCTGAAGGGATCACTGATGCTTTGGACCACTCAAGTCCAGAGGCCCTCGTTGGTGGTAAATTAGGGATCGATGCTACTTTAAAGTTTGCACCGACGACACCTGAACTTATAGATGACAAAACACTTTTGGCTCTTGTTCAGGAGCGTATCCCTGAAGTCAAATCATTGCGTCAATATATGTTGATGACTCCTAACCCTATTGCTGTAATTACTATTGATAAAAAAGAGAATGTTGTTACTCTTTTTGAAAAGATGCGTGATCTTAAAGAGCATCTTCGTATTGTTGCATTTGTTGATGTTAAAAATAATAACATAGATAATCCCTACATGTTGACATGGCGTGTTGTCAATAACCTTGATGCACAAAGAGACTTGCGGATATACGATGGTGTTGTTTATGTTGATGGTACCAATAAAAACAGCTTGGATGGTTTTGAACGTCGATGGCCTGATGATGTCACGTGTACCCAAAGCGTGGTCAGTGGTTTGAAAACTAAAGGGCTTTGGAATCTGGATGAGTCACTCGAAGATCTGTACGAATTGTAACAATAAATAATATTAAGTATGTAATGTTGGAAGCTATTAATTTTTCTTATTAAAAAACAGTTACATCTAATCAAATCTTTCCTCATGGTCACGCTTTAGCCAGAGGGTTAAGGGTAATATTATTTTTGATAATGTAAGATGAATAAATAATAAACATCTAAAGGTTTTTAGGTATGAAAAAATTGTTAATGTACGTTCTTGCGATAACAGTCTTGGGTCTAGGTTCTGCAGAAGCAGCTGTCTATAAAGGTCAAAAGGTCTACATCAAGAAGTGTCGTAAGTGTCATGGTGGTGGTCTAGAAGTTGCGGCTTCCAAAAAGAAAAAGACATGGAAAAAGTTGATGAAAAAGAAGGGTGAAGGTTTGGCAAAACTCCACCTTGAAAATCCTAAGGCCAAAAAGTCATATAAGTACTTTGGCAGCAAGAAGTACAGAAAACGTGCCAAACACCTAAAAGACTTCTTGGTAGAGTATGCTAAAGACAGTGGTAACGTTCCTGCGTGTAACTAAAGTAAGATTTTTGTGAAGGCTTTGCCTTCATCTCCTCTTTTATATCTTAAACAATCTATCAATTATTATAAAACCTAAACATAATCGGGTAAAATGTCAAAATTATTTAGTATACCTCAGTGTATACCTCTCAGGGAGCCAATATGGACAAAATGTGGTCAGGTCGTTTTAGCGAAAGTTCCGCTTCACTTTTAGATGACTTTAATGCATCGATTATGTTTGATCGTCGTCTTTACAGAGAAGACATAGAAGGTTCGCAAGCACATGCGGCAATGTTACATGCTCAGGGGATCTTGAGTACTGATGAACTGGATGCGATCCATAAAGGTCTTTCTCAGGTCATGAGTGAGATCGAAGCTGGAGATTTTGAGTGGAAGATCTCTGATGAAGATCTTCATATGGGGATCGAGAAGCGTCTTACAGCGATCATCGGTGAAGTTGGTGGTAAACTCCATACTGCACGTTCTCGTAATGACCAGGTCGCTGTTGACTTCAGACGTTATGTCGTTCGTAAAAACAGAGAGATCGCAAAGCTTATAAAGTCGTTGATGGAGGTGGTTGTAGAGATCGCTTCCAAACATACAGAGACGCTGATCCCAGGAATGACACATCTGCAACATGCGCAGCCTACTAACTTTGGTTTTCATATGTTAGCGTATGCTTCGATGTTCAAACGTGATATTGAGCGTTTTGAAGAGAGTCGTAAACGTATTAATATTTCACCCCTAGGTTGTGCCGCCCTTGCAGGTACTCCGCATAACATTGACCGTCAGATGACTGCTGACGCACTTGGCTTTGACAGTGTAAGTATTAACTGTTTGGACACAGTAAGTGATCGTGACTTTGCACTGGAGATCTTGTTCAACATCTCAACGATGATGATGCATATCTCTCGTTTGAGTGAAGAGATCATTCTCTGGTCTAGTTATGAGTTTGGTTTTGTTGAGCTCTCTGATGCTTACTCTACCGGCTCATCCATCATGCCACAGAAGAAAAATCCAGATGTTCCTGAACTGCTTCGTGGTAAAACAGGACGTGTCAATGGTAACCTTATCTCGCTGCTTACAGTGATGAAGGGTCTTCCACTTGCTTACAACAAAGATACTCAAGAAGATAAAGAGGGTGTGTTTGACAGTATTGATACTGCTGAACTCTCTTTGGAGATCCTTCGCGAAGCGTTAAAGACTATGACAGTCAAGCCTGAGAACATGGAAAGTGCTTGTCAAAAAGGTCACCTGACAGCAACAGACTTAGCGGACTACTTGGTAGAACATTGTGGTGTTCCTTTTAGAGAGACCCACTTTATATCTGGTAAAGCTGTTGCACGTGCTGAGATCATGGGGATCGATGTCTCTGCGATGAGTTTTGATGAGTTAAAGAAGATCGATGATCGTATCAAAGAAGATGTTATGCCTTTCTTGGCACTGCGCAATTCGATGAACGCAAGAAACTCTGAGGGTGGTACCTCTACCAAACGTACACTAGAGCAGGTTGAACTGTTTAAAAACTATATAAAAGGTCTAAGCATATGAAAATCTCAATTGCACATAAAGAGGCGATGAAGTTCGAAGCAACAACAACGAAAAGCAGTTTTATTATAGACTGTCCGACGATCAGCCCTATTGAGTATTTTCTAAGTGGTATTATCACTTGTAGTGCAACAGATGTCTATATGTTGCCACAAAACCAAGGCAAGAGTGTCACTGATCTTGTGGTTGATGGTGAAGTCAAACGTGCAGATGACCATCCTAAAAAGTTTGAGACACTGCACCTGACTTACACGTTTAACTCTGATGCTGACAGTGATGATCAGGCGGCGCGTTGGGTTATGGCCAGTGTGGAGACGTACTGTTCAACGATCAACACGATTCGTGACACAACCAAGATCTCTTATACTATTGTTCATAATGGAAAAACGATTCGTGAAAATGAAGAGATGATTAGCGGTCAAGGAAATAATGTTGACCTTGGCGATCTTGATGCGTGTTGTCCCTCTTAAGAGACAGCCAGTTCTTTCGAGTCCACGCTTCTTGCGTGTGACCACCAACAACTTAACATCATAGGTCTTACATGTTTGCATTTTACGAAAGTGACTGGTTCACTATTACCTTAGAAATCCTCTTTCTTCTTTTTATTATTTATGACACTAAACGCTATTTTGAGACTAAAAAACGTGAATATCTTCTTAATATCGCTTTGACCATAGGTTTTTTCTTTTGGGCTTTAGTACCGTTTTATAACAAGTACTATAGTTGGCAAGATATAGACAAGTCCTCTTTGATGACCTCATGTATTACTGAACATAATGCAAGTTACTGTAAATGTTGGGATGACAAGGTGTTTAAAGAGTATTCCTTTGAAGATTTTAAAAGTTTAAATCGTGAGAAGGATGGAGATTATTTGGAGTTTGCGTCTGAGGTAGATAATGAGTGTCGAGGAATCGATACTGGATGGTTCTAACACTGTCTTCCTATGAAAACAGGCATGGCGAATATAGAAGTTTTAAATACCTGATATCAAGTAATAAAACAAGAAGAAATAGAGAATTAGCCCTGCAAAAGGGCTGGAAAGTCTTAAAGAAAGTCTTTAGGATCCGCATCGGTAAGATGTGGAAACGTTAATTTTGCACCACCGATAACATGCCAATGAAGATGCTTCACTTCCTGACCTCCATTATGACCCACATTATTGATCAACCGATACCCAGACTCTTTAATACCCACATGTTCAGCAACTTCTTGTATAAAAGTAGTCATACCTGCCATAGTCTCAGCAGAGACCTCATTAAAACTGTCCACATGCTGTTTAGGAATCACTAAAATATGAACAGGAGCCTTAGGGTTGATGTCATGAAAAGCTAAAAAGTTCTCATCTTCCATCTCAATGTTCGCAGGGATTTCTTTGTTTACGATTTTACAAAATAGACACATATATTACCTCTAAAAGTGATTTGCCTTATTGTATCACAGAGTTATTAACACCTTTGATAAAAGCTCATAAAAGCCCATGAAACAGGGCCTCAAGATTATGTTAAAACTCTTTGGATAAAATACGCGATATTATAAAGTGGTCGGGAGGGATTGTTATCTCCTCGTTTGACCGGTATTGGAGACTCCATTGACAGAGTGGTATGACAAAATTGAAGCAGCGGACTCGGTAGAGAAACTCGAAGAGATCCGTATTGCTGTTTTTGGTAAAAAAGGTGTACTCGCCGCAGAATTTGCCAAGATGAAAAGTGTAGCTAACGAAGAAAAAGCAGCCTTTGCAAAGAACCTGAACATTCACAAAGGCAAGATGACAGAACTGTTTAACCAGCGCAAGATCGTCTTGGCAACAGAGGCTTTAGAAGCTGCGATGAAAGCAGAGAAGATCGATGTCTCTCTCTTCTCTCCGACAGCAGAACGTGGTGCCTTACACCCAGTAATGCAGACTATGGACAGAATCGTCGAGTATTTTGTCTCTATGAACTTTGCAGTCAATACAGGGCCAATGATCGAAGATGACTTTCATAACTTCGAAGCATTGAACCTTCCGAAGTACCACCCGGCACGTGACATGCAGGACACTTTTTATTTCAAAGATGAGATGCTGCTGCGTACCCATACCTCTCCGGTACAGATCCGTACGATGATGCACTCTAAACCACCAATCCGTATGATCGCTCCAGGTTCTGTTTTCAGACGTGACCTTGACCTGACCCATACACCGATGTTTCATCAGGTAGAGGGTCTTGTAGTCGATGAAGCTGGTAAGGTCTCTTTTGCCAACCTCAAGTTTATTCTTGAGGACTTTTTGAAGTACATGTTTGGTGAGGTTGAAGTACGGTTCAGACCTAGTTTTTTCCCTTTTACCGAACCTTCTGCAGAAGTCGACATAAGCTGTATCTTCTGTAAGGGAGATGGCTGTCGTGTCTGTTCACATACAGGCTGGTTAGAGGTCCTTGGCTGTGGTATCGTCGATCCTAATGTCTTTAAGGCAGTGGGTTACGAAGATGTCAGCGGTTATGCATTTGGACTTGGCGTAGAGCGTTTTGCAATGCTTATTCAACACATCGGAGACCTTCGTTCACTTTTCGAAGGCGATGTCAGACTTTTGGAGCAGTTTCAATGATCGTTACACGCAGCTGGTTAAACGAGTGGATTAAACTCGACGATATCTCTACAGAAGAGTTGGCTAAGACTTTTAACAATATTGGTCTTGAAGTCGACAGTATTACAGAATATGATGTCCCTGAAAAGATTGTTTTTGGTAAGGTACTCTCTTGTGAGAAACACCCTGATGCAGACAAGCTAAACATCTGTCAAGTAGACCTTGGGTCGACGACACGTCAGATCGTATGTGGTGCCGCTAATGTTCGTGAGGGTATTACCGTTGCAGTGGCCACCCTTGGTGCTAAGATGCCTGGTGGTCTTGAGATCAAACCCGTCAAACTTCGTGGTGTAGACTCTGAGGGGATGATCTGTTCATCTACTGAGATCGGTCTTCCTAAACTTGAAGATGGGATCATGGTGATCGACAGTAGCCTTGGCAAGGTGAAACTTGGTGAAGAGCTTCGCAACAACAGCTACTTTAGTGACACTAAGATCGAGATCGAGTTGACTGCAAACCGTGGAGACTGTCTCAGTATCCGTGGTGTGGCACGTGATTTGTGTGCTGCTTTTAACAAGCCAATGAAAAAGATGAAAAGTGAAGATAACGACCAGACCCGTTTGGGAATTGGTCGTTTTTTACAACTGGTGCAAGATGAGAACCTGGATGTTGACCTGACCTATCGTGCACTTGATCTTAAAGCATTAGAACTGCCACTGAAGATACGTCTTCGTCTGGCTCAGATCGATGAGACACAAGAGAACGATCTAGAGGGACTGCTCTGGTATGCGACTTATGCTACGGGTGTTGTGCTCCGTGCTTATCATTACGGGCCGTTTAAAAAAGAGGATGAGAAAAAAGCGATCATCACTCTTAAACGAGATGAAAAAGGTTTTGCTGCGGTTTATAACAGTGAAAAAGCATCCGTTGTGGGAATCCATCAAGAAGATGCCTCTCGTGTGACCTATAACGAAGGGGTGATCTTCATAGAAGCCAGTTACATCCCGCCAGAGGTGATCTCTCGCCAGATGTATGAAAACAAGATCGAAAATGGACCGCATTTTTACCGTACTTCACGTGGTTCAGAGCCAGAACTTGAGTTAGGTCTGGAGTTTGCACTGAATCTTTTTGAAGCATATTCTGAATCTTCTATTTATGGTGGCAGTGTGGATGTCAGTAGTAAGTTCACTGAAAAAGTGATCGGTATCTCTGTTGCAGAGATCAATGCTATTATCGGTATGGAGATCAAAAAAGCGACGATCTCAAAGCTTTTAAAAGGTCTTGGTTTTGATCTTTCAAAGTCCAAAGGTGACAGTTTTGTAGTGGAAGTACCACGTTATCGCCACGATATTGTCAACAAGCAAGATGTAGTTGAAGAGATCGTGCGTCTCGTTGGTATTGACAACATCATCTCCAAGCCACTGACATTTAGTGAAGCGTATCGTATTGATGAAGATTATGAAGCGTATACCAAACGTAAGGTTTACCGTCATCGTGCAGCACAAAGTGGTTTTTATGAGACAGTACATTTTGTCTTTACAGAACGTGCTCTTTTAGAGAAGTATAGTTTTGAAACAGTAGTCCCTCAAAAAGAGCTTCTAAACCCTATTGCGGGAACACTGGACACCTTGCGTTCAACAATGATCTTGGGTCTAGTTCAGGCAGCCTCTCAAAATGTCAAAGTAGGGCGCAAGAGTGTGAAGCTTTTTGAATCAGGTTCCGTCTTTGACAGTGAACGTAATGAAAGTGTCAAGTTTGCCTTTTTAAGTTCAGGCAGTGACACACTGGACAAAATGAACAATGGTGGTAAACCGGCCAATGTTGATTTTGCAAGTTTTGTGCAAAAGGTCTCTGATGTCATTGGTGACTTTACACTTCGTGAGACAAAACCTGCACATAACTTTGCCCACCCTTATCAGGTAGCATCTGTGATCCAAAATGAGAAGGTCATTGGTGAACTCTTTAAACTACATCCATCAGTAGCAGATGAGTTGGACCTGGATGACACTTTTGTCTGTGAAGTAGATTTCGCTGCTTTAGAGTATGGTGTGAAAGATGCCAAAAGCTATTCGAAGTATCAAGCTTCGTTCAGAGACTTGAGTGTGGTCATGCCTTTAGATATGAGTTATGCCAAGATCGAAAAAGTGATCGCTGCAAACAAAAGCAAAGAGATCATCCGTTTTTATCCGGTAGACCGTTACAGTGACGAAAAACTGGGTGACAATATCAGTTTGAGTCTGCGTTTTGTACTGCAGTCGGAAGAGAAGACACTTGAAGAAGATGACATCACTTCTTCTATGAGTTCTGTCCTGAGCGCACTTGAATCAGAGTTGGGATTGACACTGCGATGAGTTCTGTCAAGGTCGCACCACGCAGCAGTGCTTTTAGTTTTAGAACAGACGCCATAGCGGCAGACAAGTCTATCTCTCACCGCTGTGCGATGTTTGCTATGTTGGCAGATGGTGAGAGTGTGGTTGAAAACTTCCTGCGCGCTGAAGACACCATGAACTCACTACGCATTGTTGAAAAACTGGGTGCAACTGTTGTGGACGATGGTAAAGTGATCCGTATCTCTTCTGAGGGCATTAAAGAGAGTGATGACATCCTCGATTGTGGTAATTCCGGTACGGGCATGCGTCTTTTCTGTGGTCTGTTGGCATCTGCTGAAGGTCACTTTGTCTTGACAGGTGATGAATACCTCAAACGTCGTCCTATGAAACGTGTTACTGCACCACTGCGCAGCATCGGTGCAAAGCTCGATGGACGTCATGATGGTGATCTGGCACCACTCAGTATTCGCGGGGCCTCTTTGAAAACTTTTGATTACGAAAGCAAAATCGCTTCTGCACAGGTCAAGTCAGCGATGATCCTGGCAGCCTTGAGAGCAGATGGAAACTGTACCTACAAAGAGCCTGAACTCAGCCGTGATCATACAGAACGTA
>WGDB01000035.1 GCA_015493495.1 Helicobacteraceae bacterium
GGTGAGATCCGTGACGAAGAGACTGCACATATTGCAGTACGTGCTGCACTGACAGGTCACCTGGTCTTCTCTACCCTGCACACCAACTCAGCAGCCGCGACCATCTCACGTCTTGCCGACATGGGAGTGGAGCCGTTTTTGATCTCCTCTTCACTACTTGGTATTATGGCACAACGTCTGGTACGTCGTATCTGTGATCACTGTAAAGAAGAAGACATCATTGCTGAAGAGTTTGCTGAAGAGTATAACATCGCCTCCAACACCATGATATACAAGTCTGTTGGCTGCAATCAGTGTAACTACAGCGGTTACAGTGCCCGTCAATCTGTCGGTGAACTGCTGATCATGAACGACTTGGTCAAAGACCTGCTAAAAGAGACTACCGATGAGCATACTATATCTAAAGCTCTGGAAGGTGAACACCTCATTACGATCTCCATGCAGCTCAAAGAGATGCTACTTCGGGGAGAGACCTCTCTAGACGAAGCCATACGCGTCGGTTTGGCCCATGCCTAAACACAAAGGCTTCACTCTCATAGAAGTACTTGTTGCTGTTATGATCATCTCCGTGGTGATCTCTGCACTCCTGCAACTCTTTGCCAACAACTCCCACACCTTCTCCAGTGTTCATCAAAAAATCCTCCAGACTAACATGAGCAGCCTACTTTTAGGCAATGAGATCTATGGATATGAAGATAAAAAGATGGACCTCTCGGAGTTGGTCAAAGACTTTAATATCAATGACGACCTTCGGCGTAAACTCAAAGATAAAAAGATAGAGATCATCTATACAGAGGTGACCAGTCTCAACTTCGATGATGCAGCTGAGTCTCTTGCAGAAGCAGAGGGAGAAAGTGGTGATAACGACGAAGGACTCGTGACCGAGACCAGTGAAGTAGCCAACAGCTTGGAAATCGGCCGAACCACTATTAAGATAGACAACGAAAACAGCTCGTTTCTACGGGTAAAGTTCCAATGAGACGTAACGCATTTACCCTCATAGAGATGATGATCGCCATCTCGCTTTTTGCAGTGGTTATGATCTTTCTCTATCAGGCTATGGCTACGGTAGACAAGTCTAACATCTTTTATACCAAACGCTTAAAAGAGATCACCACCCAACAGTCACTCTACAAAACCATCTATTTGGACCTTGCCCTCTCCCAACCTAAAACAGGCCAGATAGAAAATATCTCAAAAGAAGAGGATATGGTCTTTATGCAGACATCCCATGTCCTTCACACCCATGTCATGCCTTATGTGGTCTATTTTGTAAAAGACAAACATCTTTACCGTGTGGAGTCTGCCAACAAACTCACCTACCCATTTGAGAGTAATATCAATGCCATTGTTGATGACTTTGGCCCTGTTATAAACTTTAGAGTGTATAAAAACAGTACGCATTTTCTACTGCATATTAATATCAACGGAAAAGATGACAACCTCATGAAAATCCGTCAACTCAACGCGCTATAGCCATGCAAACTTCCAAACGCTACATAGAGGTAGACTTTATCCGTGGTTTTGCACTCCTCTTGATGGTGGGCTTTCATCTCGCATTTGATCTGAACTACTTTCACTACATCGACATCAATATCCGACATGGATTGGACTGGCGCTATTTCAGGTATGTCATCTTGAGCCTCTTCATAGGAACTGTAGGCATTAGTTTAGTCTTGGCCAACCAAGAGATGATTAACTATAAAAAGGTCTTTAGCAGAGCAGGGAAACTACTGTTAGCCTCCCTTGCCATTAGTGTCGCCTCTTACTTTATGAACCCTAACTCGTGGATCTATTTTGGTGTAATACACTTTATTTTAGTGGGGTCTTTAGCGGGACTCTTTTTTATTCATATACCCAAGGTAGCTCTTGTACTGGGTATTATGATCATCATACTTTTCAATATGGGGCTTTTGAACATGCACTGGCTCTACGGACCATTAAAAATTCCCCTGCACCTACCTCGTGTCACCGAAGATCTTGTACAGTTCTTCCCTTGGTTTGCAGCCGTACTTATTGGTATCTATGTGGGGCATAAAAGATATTTTGATATTGGTCTACAATCAGGAAAACTTGTTGATGCGGTTGTCTTTCTAGGACGTCATGCCCTAATCATCTATCTCGTCCATCAGCCTATACTGTTTGGAATCTTCGAGAGCATAAAATGGATACATTCATAAGAACCTTTCAAGCACCATTAGGAACGCCTCTAAAAGGGCTGTTGCAACATCACCCACATCGTGGAGCCTTCACTTCCCCAAGCCATCTCATAACGTACCGGTACTCTCGCAGCAAGTGCACGAAGACTGAAGCCGACATCATACTTTAGATCTTTTAAGAGATTAAGGTTGTACTGAGGGGCGACACGTCCAGCTTCAGCATAAATTACTGCTTGAAACCAGTCTATAGGAATCGGACTCCACTCCTGATCGCGCATAGGATTAAAATTAGGGATCATTCTATATTCAACAGCCCCATAAATAGCCGCTTTATCATTAAAACGATTACTGTCATAAGCACGCATCCTATCCCAACCTCCTAAACGGGCACCTTCCCACATAGGCGGTTGTCCTTTGTCGAATACACTGTCGGTACCATCTGGTTTAGGTATGGAACTGGATTTGTCCCATGATGGAGAGTATGCCGTCCAACCGTTAAGTGCAATGACCTGATGACGTATCCATGAAGACAGTGGCAATTCAACATAGTGTGTATAGTCTATCTCTAAAGCATTCCACGCCTCTGTACTTTCACTCCATCCAAAATCTTGTGCATACTTAAACGACATACTATAACCGCGGCTTGGATTGTCAGGATAATCTGTATTGTCATGTTTGATATACCCTTTGAGCCCATTAGTGTTTATCTCTGCATTGGGGTCCAAATTGTCTGCTGTCCACCGCTGATAAAAGGGCTTAAAACCTACCATAGTCTGTCCTGTTATAAAAGGGATACCACCACCCACATGATCTCTGTTGATCGCGATACCTCTGCGACTCTCTATTATCGGTAATACCTGCGTTTTAGACGCACCTATAGGCAAGACATAGCGCAGATCCAAATACGACCAATTACTCCACCCCTGAGTCTGAAACGGTGTTAGGTTAGTAAAACCTTTACTTTCTATATCTCTTACTGAGTCATTACTACCATCCACATAGATCTGTTGATTGGGGTAGTAAGCACGCGTCCCAAGAAAACTGATATAAAAACGTTCAGTATAAGGTATCCTCATACCTGTCACACCTACAAAAAAGCCTTTTGAGTATGCCCGATCTTCACTTACCACCCCATTGCTTCCATATTCGTTGACGGGGAGCTCTTCTCCTCTGAAAGCGGTGACGATCAGCGTCATCTGTGGCTGTACAAAACCGTGGAAGATACCGGCTACTCCGGTAGTCAGTCCCGTTGAATTACTAGAAAATATGTAGGGTAATGCAATCCATGTTGAAGATCTGTTATCATCTCTGTTAACATCTTTGACAATAAATTCTGCCGCGTAAAATGTTGGGATCAAGTAGAAAAAAAGTAGAAAAAAATACATTCGCAATATACTACCCTTTGAGAGATAAAAATTCTCATTTATTATATACTAAGAGTACGTGATTGTCTATCCAAAGAGCAACAAAAAGCAACTAATAAAAAGATCTTTTTAAAATATAAGGTTGAAGTGGTGTTTGCTAAAAGAAGAAGGTTCAAGAGCCGAAGCTCTTGAGGTAGAAATTAGAGGGCAGCTTTTGCCTGTGCTGCAACAGCAGAGAATGCAGCTGCATCGTTCATTGCCATGTCGGCAAGGATCTTACGATCTAGTTCGATGTTCGCTTTTTTAAGTCCGTTGATGAAACGAGAATAGTTGATGTCGTTTAGACGACATGCAGCATTGATACGGATGATCCATAGTTTACGGAACTCACGTTTTTTCTGTTTACGGTCACGGAATGCATAATACATACTGTGTTCTAGTTGTTCTTTCGCTTTACGGAAGTGCTTATGACGACCCTGGAAGTAACCTCTAGCTAGTTTTAATACTTTTTTGTGACGACGACGTCTTACGACACCTGTTTTTACTCTTGGCATGTTTTTCCTTTTTTCTTGACCATTTGATTAAATGTTAATTTAAAATTCACGGTGCCACATAGTAGTGGTCTTGCCCAGTTCTCACTGGAGAATGTTTGTTAAATGATCTTAGTTGATCATCGCTTTGATGTTCTTAGCGTCTACTTTTGCAACTACTTTAGGTGCATTTTGTTCGCGACGTGTTTGTGCATCTTGCTTAGTAAGAATATGGCTTCTATACGCGTTTCCACGTTTAATCTGGCCGTTTTTCTTTACTTTAAAACGCTTAACAGCGCCTTTTACAGATTTCATCTTAGGCATAGTAACTCCTCTCTAATTTTAACTATCTTGACCCGTTGGGGCAAAACAAGTCCGTGATTATATCGAAAAAATAATTAAGTTAGTATTTTATAGAACCAAGGTGAAGAGACAAAGAGATAAAAAATAAGATTTTATCCATCTTTTATTCTAGCTCAAGCGATGGGTCACGCGTCTTTTCTATTTTCAAGACTGTTTCGACACTTTTTTTGGTTATACTTTACCTATGTCAGAAACAGATTTAACACTTATGCTTGCTCAAGCAGAAGAAGAGTTCTGCTACCTTGAAGAGCAATGCCTAAAACAAAAAAAGGCCACTACAGAGAACAGAGAGTGCGACTATAAACTACACGCTCTTGCACTTATAACACTCTACAGTTTTGCGCTCAACCTAAAACTCTCAGGTGGACAACTCATGAAGCTCCTGTACGAGTTAAAAGAAGAGAGTCGTCTACACCAACACCTCATTGCCCCCTACCTTCTACTCTTAGATGACATGGAACTTGTATGTAAACAGTATGGACATAAGTACTTACGCTTCCTCTCGGAAAAGGCACAAGGTAAAAGTGATGAAGAAGTGATGGAGATGTTGTTTAAGCAATAATTGGTTTTTAGTTTTTAGAGAGATATCATTGTCATCATAAGAGCAAGATCTTTCATGCAACACGGTATGTAGTAGATTACAAGCAGTACATAAAGATAGCGATACCCGAGGGGGCAGACCCAGCGAATCTTGTAAAGTTACAGCTTTCAAGAAGTTCTACCTCGTGGATTCCTGCCTGCGCAGGAATGACGACAAGCAAAGCAATGTCGAAATAACCTCGGGAAAAGAAAACTTTGTATCGCAAAGAAGTAATAGATTTGGTGGAGATTGTGTTGGATGTGAACCCGAAAGCGCAGAAGAGCCAACAGCTCACTACAGCGAACGACTAAATCGTGAGTCGTGCTAGTGTGCGTCGAGTGGTGAACTCCAGCGCAAGGTACGCCGAAGCTATTACTTCTTTTTGTTGTCGTCTTTTTTAATTGGGAGCACTAGCATGTTGTAGTAACGACCTTCAAAACGAGGACTCTTGTCCATAACACCAACATCCTCAACCATAGGCCAAACACGAAGGAGTACTTCACGTCCTGCTTCAGGATGTGCCATTTCACGTCCACGAAGGAAAACACGGAACTTCACAAGTTTACCTTGCTCTAAGAACTCACGTGCATGCTTTACTTTGTAGCTAATGTCATTGTCAGCGATTTTAACCGAAAGCTTGATCTCTTTGATCTCTACTTTGATCTGGTTCTTACGCTGCTCTTTTTTCTTCTTCTCTTCTTGATATTTGAACTTACCATAATCCATGATCTTGGCAACAGGTGGTGTTGCGTTAGGTGCGATAAGAACTAAGTCCAACCCCATCTCGTCTGCTTTAGCCTGTGCTTCTCTTGTTGGAATAATGCCTAATGACTCGCCGCCATCGACATTACAACGAACTTCGTTTACACGAATATCTTCGTTCATTATGGTGTTGTCTTTTTTTCGGTTCAAAAATTTACCTCGTTTATTTTTTGTTGTATCATAGCCAAGAACTCTGCTTCGCTAAGATTGTACTGCTCACGACTTCTACGGTCACGTACAGCGATTGTTCTGTGCTCGACCTCTTCGTCACCTAAGACGATGATCATCGGAACGCGCCCTTTTTCAGCAGTTCTAATACGCTTGTTCAGGCTTTCGTTCTTCGAGAAGATCTCGCTATCAGCGCCCATGTCGATCAGTTTGTCTGCCAACTCTTTAGCATATGCGTTATGCGGTTCGGCAATAGGAACGATCGCAACCTGTGTAGGTGCGATGAACATTGGGAACTCACCAGCATAGTGTTCTGTTAATATACCAATAAATCGTTCAAAAGAACCTAAAATTGCTCTATGTATCATCACAGGCTGTATTTTGTTGTTCTCATCGCCACTATATTCTAGCTCAAAACGCTCTGGAAGGTTAAAGTCTAACTGTATTGTTCCACACTGCCACTCACGCCCAATAGCGTCAGTGATCTTGATATCGATCTTTGGTCCGTAGAATGCACCACCACCTTCATCGATCTCATATTTCAGTTCATTTTTATCCATAGCATTTTTAAGGGCATTGGTAGAGACTTCCCAAACTGCATCATCACCTACCGCTTTTTCAGGTTTGGTAGAGATCATCATCTTATAATCAAACTCAAACGTTGACATAATTTTGTCAACGAAGTCTACGACTTCGATGATCTGCTCTTCGATCTGATCTGCGGTACAGAAGATGTGTGCATCGTCTTGTGTAAACTCACGTACACGGAAAAGTCCATGAAGTGCCCCAGTCATCTCATGACGGTGTACCACACCATATTCAAAATACTTCAGTGGCAGATCACGATAAGAGTGTGGCTCATCTTCGTATGCCTTAATGTGACCGACACAGTTCATCGGCTTCACACCAAACTCGACATCGTCGATCTGTGTAAAGTACATGTTCTCACCATAGTTCTGGTAGTGACCCGAGGTCATCCAAAGGTCAGAACGTAACATTTCAGGGCCACGAACTGGCTCATAACCGCGTTTACGGTGTGCTTTAAAAAGTAGAGACTCTAAACGCGCACGAAGACGTCCGCCGGCAGGAAGCCAGATAGGAAAACCTGCCCCAACCTCTTCACGAAAAGAGAAAAGCTTCATCTGAGCCCCGATCTTACGGTGGTCACGCTTCTCAGCCTCAGCCAACATCGTCATGTGAGCTTTAAGAGACTCTTTGTCTGCAAAAGCAATACCATAGATACGCGTTAACATCTCGTTTTTGGAGTCACCACCAAGGTAGGCACCCGCGATCTTAAGCAGTTTAAAACTACGGATAAGCCCGACGTTTGGAAGGTGTGGTCCACGACAAAGGTCTTCAAACTCACCTTGCTTATAGATAGAGATCTTGTCATCAGGGATACGCTTCATGACCTCTAGTTTTAGGTGATCATCAGCAAATTTCTCTTTTGCTTCATCCATTGTGATCTCATAACGCTCGATCGGGAACTTTTTCTTGGCGAAACCGATCATCGCTTTTTCGATCTTTTTAAGGTCACCCTCACCGATCTCTTCTTTGGTCTTAAAGTCGTAGTAGAAACCCTCTTTGACCACAGGTCCTACATAGAACTCTGCATCTGGATAAAGAGACTTAATAGCCTGCGCCATCAGGTGTGCAGTAGAGTGGCGAAGCACCTCTAAAGACTCTGGAGAGTTGTCGAGAACGATCTCTTCTCCAGTGAGTCCTTGGGCTTCGGCAGTTAGAAGGTCGATGACCTCATCATTGTGTTTAATCGCGATTGCGCTCATAGTTCATCCTCTTTTCAAAGCACCCACCACTACAATAGGCAGAGTGTACATTGAAGATTGTTTTTTGTTTGCGCGATTTTAGCTAAAAAGTGCCTTGTTTTGTGTAAAAGATTGTCATATCTACTTACTAACCTCTAATATCACTTTTTTATTACACTAATAGTCCATTTCGTTAAGATACTTACTGTTTTTATTAGATATACGTTAAAATAAAATAACTACTATAAAAGGTCACACTGAATGGACACTAACAAACTAAATGAACTTCTTAAAAAAACAAATTCTTCTGAGATGCTGTCACGACGCGATGCTATAAAGTTAATGGGTATCTCCCCAATTGCGGCAGGTGTCCTTGCCTCTACTTCATCAAGTACGATCTCCTCTGTTGAGGCTGCCGATGTCACAGGGAAGATCGTCATCGTTGGTGGTGGTGCTGGTGCCATTATGGCACTTGCACGCCTTCATAGAGGGATAAGTAACCCTGACATTACGATCGTAGCACCTAATGAGCTTCATATCTATCAGCCCGGTCAAGTCTTCCAGGCAGCAGGACTTTATACCCATGATGATCTTATCAAGAAAAATAGTGACTTTATCCCAGATGATGTCACTTGGATCAAAGATCAAGTCGAAAGTTTTGACCCTGAAAACAACACACTGCTTACACGTGGTGAGCAGACTGTTAGCTATGACTATCTTGTTGTTGCTACCGGTATAGATTACCACTATGACTGGATCAGAGGTCTTAAAGAAGAAGACATAGGGACTAAAGGTATTTCCAGTGTCTATCTTAACAACTTTGAAAAAGGAACAACCGATGGTGGTTCTATAACTTGGGACTGGTTTAATGCCCTCAAACAAGCTTCAGCGACTAATACGCAGAAGCCTCGTGTTATCTATACCCAACCTGCCACCCCGATAAAATGTGGTGGTGCCCCACAAAAGATCCTCTACCTCTCTGCAGATCATCTTAAGAAATCAGGTCTTTCTGCTGACTATACCTTCGCCACTTCCGGTGGAAGACTTTTCGGTCTTAAAAAGATCGCAGACTCTCTAGGTGAGGTTCAAAAGCGTTATGACACGATCACTAACAAGTTTAAGCATAACCTTATAGCAATAGACAAGTATGCAAAGATCGCAACATTTGAGCACACCTATGAGGTCAAAGGTGAATATGATGAAGAGTTGGAAGAGTATGACACCACTACCAAACGTGAGATTGTTGAATTAGAGTATGACTTCATCCATATTGTTCCACCAATGAGCGCTGCAAAAGCTGTTCATGAGTCACTGTTGGGATGGCAAAAAGGAACGGGTAAAGGGTGGCTAGAAGTCGACAAAGAGACTCTCCAACACCGCCGTTTTAAAAATGTCTTTGGTATTGGTGATGTTTGTGGTATCCCTATGGGTAAGACAGGCGGAAGTGCACGACACCACGCACCGATTATGGTCTCTAACCTCCTTGCTGAAATGCAAAAAAAGAGTTTAACTGAAAAGTTCGATGGGTACACTGTCTGTCCTCTAAAAGTGGGATATGGTGAAATCGTCATGGCGGAGTTCAATTATGATGGACTTGCACCATCTATTCCATTTTTAGCACCTGAAAACCCTAGCCGCCTATGGTGGTTCTTCGACTTACACATGCTAAAATCAATGTACTGGTACCTAATGATGAGAGGTCTGATGTAAGAACCCGTTAAGAAAAGGCCAACTGCTTGGCCTTTTTAGGGTTCGGACCAAAGGGAGATATGCTGAAAGCATCGACCGACGGAGCCAAGATACAAAGTATCGCTCAAACGTTAAGAAAAGGCCAACTGCTTGGCCTTTTTAGGGTTCGGACCAAAAGTTGATGTACGAAGTACCAACCGGCGGAGCAAAATAATCTCTTAATACGCTCTGTTCTTTCCATAAATTTCTATTCTAAACTTTAACTCTTCTACATTTTAAACTTTTTTAATTACTTCATATCACTAGTAATGCCACTTTTTTCTTTGCTTGCACAAAGAAGAAAGTAGCGCAAAAAAGAAAGCGCAATACCCTTCGGCTCTATGACCTGTTGAGATCAACTAGTATTTTGGCTTCCACGCTAATTGGCGATTGGACGCCAATATTTGTCTGAACTCCAAACTATTGGACAATAGCAAATGCTTGTGAAAACTTGATAGAAATTCGACAGCAAGCGCATCGAAAGTTATGTGGCATAAAAGTTTTAGATGTGGTGTGAGTTGTGCTGAAGCGATCCCGAAGGCGCACTGGTGTGCGTTGAGTGGTGAGCTGAAGTGCAAATCGCGCCGCAGCTAGAACTTTTATTTTAGGAGAGGCCTGCGGCTTCCATGCTTCTCATTTGTGCATCTGTTATCAGTGGATCAATGATCTCATCCAACAGACCACCCTGCATGATCTCGTTCAGACGATACAGCGTCAAAGTGATACGGTGATCAGAGATGCGGTTTTGCGGGTAGTTGTAGGTACGAATACGTCCACTACGGTCACCCGTACCCACCTGCTCATTACGCGCCGCACTGTCTTTTTTCTGTGCCTCTTGAAGTTCAAGGTCATAAAGACGGGCTTTGAGTACTTTCATCGCCTTGTCTTTGTTCTTATGCTGGGACTTTTGGTCCTGGTTGGTCACGACAAGACCCGTTGGCAAGTGTGTTATACGTACTGCCGAGTCTGTTGTATTCACCGACTGTCCACCATTACCCGAAGCACGCATAACATCGATTTTAAGATCAGTAGGATCGATCTCAACTTCAACATCATCAACTTCCGGCATAACCGCAACAGTGATCGCAGAGGTGTGAACACGTCCTTGAGACTCTGTTGCCGGTACACGTTGTACACGGTGGGTACCACCCTCATACTTAAGACGACTATAGACCTGTTCACCCTTAATAAGGGCGATGATCTCTTTATAGCCACCGGCATCCGAGGGGCTGGTACTCATGAGTTCGATCTTCCATCCCTTAAGGTCTGCATAGCGCTGGTAAGCAGCAAACAGGTCACCCACAAAAAGAGCGGCTTCGTCACCACCTGTACCTGCACGAAGCTCAACGATGATATTACGTTCATCATTAGGATCTTTAGGTACAAGAAGGACTTTGATCTCTTCTTCGATTACAGGAACCTGAGGTTCAAGTTCACGCAACTCTTCTTTAGCCATCTCAGCCATCTCAGCATCAGACAACATCTCTTTGTTATCATCGATCTCTTGAAGCAGTGCTCTGTATTCGTTGGTTTTTTCTACGAGGGGAAGGAGTCCAGATTGCTCTTTGGAGAGTTCTGTCATTCTTGTGATGTCTGAGGCTACATCTGGTGAGCTGAGAAGCTCAGTCAGTTCATTGTAACGGTTCAGAACAGGGGTTAGTTTATCTGCTAACATTAAAAGTCAAGCTATCCTTAGATAGCGTTAACAGCTTTGTTAAGACGGCTTACTTTACGAGCAGCAGTCTCTTTTTTCAAGATGCCCTTCGAAACGAACTTGTGAATTTGCTGATTAGCGATCTTAAATGCTGCTTCTGCTTCTTCTTTGTTGCCTGCTTCAATAGCAGTACGAACTGTTTTAACAATGTTTTTTAAACGTGTGCGATAGAATCTATTGCGCTCAGTACGTGTTTCAGTCTGGCGGATTCTTTTCAATGCTGACTTATGGTTTGCCATGTGCATTATCCTTGTTATAATAAAATTTGAGATAGAATGCTATCTTAAATATAATAAAAAGCAAGTTAAACAAATACTAAATTATTATTAATCCTAAAATGGAGTGTTAAAATGAAATTATTTGGAACCGATGGTGTTCGTGGAGAGGCCGGTACTTTCCTAACTGCCTCACTCGCCATGAAGGTCGCTATGGCCGCAGGTATCTACTTTAAAGACAGTGCAAAAACCAACAAGATATTAATAGGCAAGGATACCCGTCGCAGTGGGTATATGATAGAAAACGCCATCGTCAGTGGACTGACTGCTGTAGGTTACGATGTCATTGAAATCGGACCTATGCCAACGCCCGCTATCGCTTTTTTAACAGAAAATATGCGTTGTGACGCCGGAATCATGATCTCTGCGAGTCATAACTCTTTTGAAGATAATGGCATAAAGTTCTTTGATAGTCACGGTAATAAGTTTTCAGAAAAGATCGAAGCACAGATCGAAGCGATCGCTCGTGATGAGGCCCAATTAAATGCAGCCGCAGTTACGGGTAAAAAGATTGGTAAAGCAAAGCGCATCGATGATGTCATCGGCCGTTATATCGTACATCTTAAAAACTCATTTTCTAAAAATAGCTCTCTTCAAGGTCTCCGTATCGTTTTGGACACAGCCAATGGTGCAGGTTATAAAGTAGGACCAACCGTCTTAGAAGAGTTGGGTGCAGAGGTGATCGTTCTTCATGACAAGCCTGATGGTTTTAACATCAACGAAGGGTGCGGTGCACTTCATCCTAAAGATGTTCAAAAAGCAGTCGTCGAGTACCGTGCAGACATCGGTTTTGGACTCGATGGAGATGCTGACCGTCTGGTTGTCATCGATGAAAAAGGTGAAGTGGTCGATGGAGACCAACTCTTAGGTGCACTTGGACTTTATCTTAAAGAGAGTGGGCAGCTCAAAGGTAACGCCATCGTCTCTACTGTTATGAGCAACCAAGGTCTTGAAGACTTTATGAACGCAAACGACCTGACACTTCACCGCTCCAATGTAGGAGACAAATATGTGTTAGAGATCATGAACCGTGAAGGCATAAACTTTGGTGGTGAGCAAAGTGGCCATGTCATCATGCATGACTATGCCAAGACAGGAGACGGTCTGGTCTCTGCACTCCAGACCTTGGCACTGGTGATCAGCAGTAAGAAAAAAGCTTCTGAAGTATTGCGTCCCTTTAGCCTCTACCCACAGAAACTGGTCAACCTCAACATCAGTGAAAAAAAACCTCTAGATTCCATAAAAGGTCTATCTGAGAAATATGCTGTCTTGGACACAGCCAAGATCCGTCACCTAGTGCGTTACTCTGGAACCGAAAACAAACTTCGGGTTCTGCTTGAGGGTAAAAATGCTCAGGAGATGGAAGCCGCAATGCTCGACCTTACAGACTTTTTCAAGAAAGCACTCAATGGTTAAGGCACTTCTGGTCTTAACCCTCTCGCTTATCGGTATTTTTATCGTTGACCAGGGTATAAAAGAGTACTTTATCTTAAAAGCTATGGAGATCTCTGGACTGCCGCAAGATGCACTTTATCATAGAGCCTTTGATGTGTATGAGACCAGCTGTATCAACATGCGTCTGATCTTTAACTACGGTGTAGCCTTCTCAATGCTCTCTTTTTTGCAAGAGAACCTCAAATGGCTGCAACTCATTATGATCACCGGTGTCTTAGCCTACATCATTAACCTCAAAA
>WGDB01000036.1 GCA_015493495.1 Helicobacteraceae bacterium
TAATGAGGTAGCATGGATTATAAAGAGACACTCTTATTACCAAAAACAGACTTTCCGATGCGTGGAAATCTTGTTCAAAACGAGCCAAAGCGTTATGCGGCTTGGGATGAGAAAAAGATCTATGCAAAGATGAAAAAGAACCGTGAAGGTGCTGAACCTTTCACCCTTCATGATGGACCCCCTTATGCCAATGGTCACATCCACATCGGTCATGCACTCAATAAGGTACTAAAAGATATCATCGTTAAGTTCAACTACTTTAACAACAAGTCAGTGCGTTTTACACCGGGTTGGGACTGTCATGGTCTACCGATAGAGCAGCAAGTTGAGAAGAAGCTTGGCGGTAAGAAGAAAAAAGAGCTTTTAAGTACAGGTGAAGTGCGTAAGCTTTGTCGTGAGCATGCTGCGAAGTTTGTAGATATCCAACGCAGTGAGTTTAAGACGCTTGGTATCTTAGCAGACTGGGAAAAGCCTTATCTGACTATGGATTATAGATTTGAAGCCAACATTTATCGTACACTTTGTGATGTAGCTAAAAAAGGACTCTTGATAGAGCGTTCTAAGCCCGTCTATTGGTCTTGGGCAGAGCGTACTGCACTTGCTGAGGCTGAAGTAGAGTACGAGGACAAAGAGTCTCACTCTATCTATGTAGCGTTTGAGCTTAGCGATGAGTCTAAAGTGCGTATGGGCATCGAAGGAAAAGCGGGTCTGGTCATCTGGACGACAACACCTTGGACACTTCCTGCAAACACAGGTATCTCTCTTAATCCTGAAGAGAAGTATGTACGAACAAGTGATGGTTATATCGTGGCTGAAAAACTTTACAATGAGAACATCGAAAACGGTGTACTTTCTGGTGAAGTAGTGCAGACCTTTGATGCGACAGCATTTGAAAACCTTCATGCCGTCAACCCACTAAATGGTCGCTCTTCTCATATTGTTCTTGGTGATCATGTCTTAATGGAAAATGGTACAGGCTGTGTGCATACCGCACCAGGTCATGGTGAAGATGACTACCGTGTTGGTTTGAAATATAACCTTGAAGTGGTCATGCCTGTCGATGAGACGGGTTGTTTTGATAACACCATCGTTCGTGACAGACTTTTTCCTAATCCGGAAGCGTTCCTTGGTAAACATATCTTCAAGTCAAACGATGCGATCTTAGAGCTTTTAGGTGAGGCACTCCTGAAGCAGAGTAAGTTCACACACTCTTATCCTCACTGTTGGCGTTCACACACACCGCTGATCTTCCGTGCGACAAGGCAGTGGTTTATCGCGGTTGACCAGAAGCCTGAAGGTGAAGAGCGTACCCTTCGTGAGATCGCTTTAGAAGAGATCACGAAAACTGACTTTTACCCTGAGACAGGACGTAAACGTCTGACCTCTATGGTCGAGAACCGTCCAGACTGGTGTATCTCTCGTCAACGTGACTGGGGAGTACCTATTGCACTTTTCCGTGTCAAAGCGACGGGTGCAGTGATCTTAGATGAGAAGGTATTGAACTTTGTAGCGATGATCTTTGAGATGCAAGGTTCAGATGCATGGTACAACATGGATATCTCTCAGTTACTTTATCCAGGTTCAGGTTACAAACCAGAAGAGTTAGAAAAAGTGACAGATATCCTTGATGTATGGTTTGACTCAGGTGCGACTTGGAATGCAGTACTGAAGTCTCGTAACTATGATGCCGGTAAGTACCCTACAGACCTTTATGTTGAGGGCTCTGATCAGCACCGTGGTTGGTTCCAGTCATCACTCTTTTTGAGTGCAGCAGTTGAGTCTAAAGCACCTTACAAAGGTATATTGACGCATGGTTTCACTGTTGACTCTAAGGGTGAGAAGATGTCTAAGTCTAAGGGCAACGTGGTTGCTCCTGAAAAAGTCATTAAGCAGTATGGCTCAGAGATCTTACGTTTTTGGGTTGCTATGAGTGACTACCAGACAGATTTGAAGATCTCTGATGAGATCTTAAAACAGATCTCCGAGCAGTACCGTAAGTTACGTAATACTTTTAGGTTCTTACTAGCAAACATTGATGATCTAGAGACTATTATGCCTTATGCAGAGATGGGTGAGATGGATCGTTGGATCGTCTCTAAGGCACAGCTGACATTTGATGAGACTCATAAGCTCTTTGGTGAGTACAACTTTGTTGGGGGCATGAGTGTTCTTAATAACTTTGTTGTTAATGAGTTAAGTGGCATTTATATGGACATCACAAAAGACAGACTCTACTGTGATGCTAAAGATGATTCACATCGTCGTGCATCTCAAAGTGCGATGGCGATGATCGTCAAGTCACTTCTAGGTCTGGTCGCTCCGATCCTGACCTATACAGCAGATGAGATCATGGCATCTGCGCCAGCAGTAATCAAAGGTGATGCGGAAGATATCTTTGACATCGTTTATGAGCCTATTGATGTAGAATATGCACTCTTTGAAGCTGAGTACATGACACAAGCACGTGTTGGTTTCTCTGAGATTGTGGATGGACTTAAAAAAGAGAAGACGATCAAAGCGACTTTAGAGTTGGTTATTTATACAGAGTCAACAAAGCTCAAAGCACTGCCAGAGGTAGAAGCAGAGGATTGGTTTGTAGTTTCTGGCATTAAGTCCGGAGTTCCAGCTGAGTCTTTAGGTTCGTTTGAAGTAGAGGGTGATCTCTTTATCATTGCTAAAGCGACTGAAGCGAAGTGTCCACGTTGCTGGAAATACCACTCAGTTGATGAAGAGACACTTTGTAAACGCTGTGACAAGGTTCTAAATGTTTAACATGACAGAACCCGTGAGTGCATTGACGATCATAGTTACGATCGTGATCATCATCACTGTCTCACTAGCTGCTGTCTATGCCGTAAAAAAAGCAAAAAAGGATGATGTGTGATAACACTTAAAGAAGCCCTTAACCTCTCAAAAGAGGATTTGGCCACTTTTAAAGATGACCTTAAAAAGCAGATCGAAGCGCGTCCTGAGTTGAACGCTTATATTGATGTGAACAGTGTAGGTGAAGGTGTACCGATCGCGATTAAAGACAACATCCAGGTCAAAGACTGGGCGGTGACGGCGGGTTCTAAGATCTTGGATGGTTACATCGCACCTTATAATGCAACCGTCATCAACAAGCTTTCTGATGCAGGTCTCTCTCCATTTGGTCGTACCAACATGGATGAGTTTGCTATGGGTTCAACTACAGAGAGCTCATGTTACGGAGCCACACAAAACCCTCATAATGCAGACTGTGTACCTGGTGGTTCATCAGGTGGTTCTGCTGCTGCTGTTGGTGCAGGTCTTGCTATTGCAGCACTTGGCTCTGATACAGGTGGTTCTATTCGTCAACCGGCTGCTTTTTGTGGTATCGTGGGAATGAAGCCGACTTATGGTCGTGTGAGTCGTTATGGTTTAGGTGCTTACGCAAGTTCACTTGACCAGATCGGACCGATGACACAAAATGTAGAAGATGCGGCTATTCTTTATGACATCATCAGCGGTCATGATGTTAAAGACTCTACCTCTTATGAAAACAACGATAAAGTCTCTGACAAGTTGGATGCTTCTCGCAAGTTGACCATCGCAGTCATCCCAACTCACCTAGAGGGTGCAAGTGATGACATTAAAAAAGCGTATGACAAAACAGTAGAAGCACTTAAAGATGCTGGACATACCATCGTTGAAAAGACGTTGATGGACGGTAAGTATGATATCTCTGCTTACTATGTGACAGCTACGGCTGAAGCAACGACCAACCTCGCACGTTATGACGGTGTACGTTACGGTAACCGTAAAGAGGGTGAAAACCTTAATGACCTCTACTTGAGAACCCGTTCTGAAGGTTTTGGTGACGAAGTAAAACGTCGTATCCTGCTAGGAAACTTTGTACTTTCCAGTGGTTACTATGACGCTTACTATGTCAAGGCACAAAAAGTACGTCACCTTATAAAAGACGAGTATGCGAAGATCTTTAACGAGGTCGATCTCATCTTGAGTCCTGTCGCGCCTCGCACCGCTTATGAAGTGGGTGCGTTGGAAGACCCGTTGGAGATGTACTTGAGTGATATCTATACTATCTCTGTAAACCTGGCAGGACTTCCGGCAATCTCCTTGCCGGTAGATACTGCCCAAAACGGCATGCCGGTTGGACTCCAACTTATCGCCGGTGCTTATGAAGAGCAGACATTGTTTGACGGTGCCCTCTCTTTAGAAGCTCAACTAAAATCAAATTCATAAACCAAGGAAAACACAATGAATATTCGTAAACGCGCATTGACATTCGAAGACGTTCTATTAGTCCCTCAGTACTCAGAAGTACTCCCAAAAGAAGTAAACCTGGAGACGATGTTGACCAAAAACATCAAGCTTAACATTCCAATGGTCTCTGCGGCTATGGATACGGTTACTGAATACCGCGCGGCGATCGCTATGGCACGCCTTGGCGGTATCGGTATTATCCATAAAAACATGGACATCGCGACACAAGCTAAACAAGTGGCGAAGGTCAAGAAATCTGAGAGTGGTATGATCGTCGCTCCAGTAACGGTAAGTCTTGAGACGACGTTGACAGAGGCTGATGCCAAGTTGGGTGAGTACCGTATCAGTGGTGCACCTGTAGTGGATGAAAACAACAAACTCCTTGGTATTTTGACCAATCGTGATATGCGTTTTGAAAAAGACTTTTCCAAGACGGCTGGTCAAGTGATGACCAAGATGCCTCTAGTGACAGCTGATAAATCGATCTCTTTAGATGCAGCTGCTGACATTATGCACCAAAATAAGATCGAGAAGTTGCCAATCATTGATGAAGATGGCACACTTCATGGTCTTTACACTATAAAAGACATCAAAAAGCGCATTGCTTATCCAAATGCCAACAAAGATGAGTTGGGCCGTTTGGTAGTTGGTGCTGCTATCGGTGTGGGTCAGATGGACCGTGCACAAGCACTTGTTGATGCTGGTGTTGATGTTCTTGTTCTTGACTCTGCTCATGGTCACTCTAAAGGTATTATGGACACGGTTCGTGCTATTAAAAAAGAGATGAACGTAGATATTATCGCTGGTAATGTAGCAACAGGTGAAGCGGTTAAAGCTTTGGCTGAAGCGGGTGCTGACGCAGTAAAAGTAGGTATTGGACCAGGTTCTATCTGTACAACTCGTATCGTTGCAGGTGTGGGTGTTCCTCAAATCTCTGCGATCGACGAATGTGCCGCTGCAGGTCGTGAGGTTGGTGTGCCAATCATCGCTGATGGTGGTATTAAGTACTCTGGTGAGATCGCTAAGGCGCTTGCTGTTGGTGCCAGTGCCATTATGGCCGGTTCACTTCTTGCAGGTACTGAAGAGTCTCCGGGAGATCTTATTAATTTCCAGGGTCGTCAGTATAAGTCATACCGTGGTATGGGTAGTATTGGTGCAATGCAAAAAGGTTCCAATGATCGTTATTTCCAAGAAGGAACTGCGGCAGACAAGCTGGTTCCAGAAGGGATCGAAGGTCGTGTTCCTTTCCGTGGTCCGATCGCAGGTATTATTCATCAGATGATGGGTGGTCTTCGCGCTTCTATGGGTTATTGTGGTTCAGAGAGCATTACTGTCTTTCATGAAAAAGCAGAGTTTGTAGAGATCACATCTGCTGGTCTTAAAGAGTCTCATGTTCATGATGTTCAGATCACTGCTGAGGCACCTAACTACCACGTTTAGTCTAGAAAAGATCGTTAAAAAAGCCAACTGCTTGCCTTTTTAGATCTGTATACAGTATCGATAAAGGCATAATTAGTTTCGATTTCAAGAATATATGCGATGGATAAGAATGGAAAAAAAGTCTAACAACCCAAAATCAACTGTTCATTATGCTGGCTTTTGGAGTCGTTTTATCGCGACATGGATCGACATGATCCTTTTTGTTGCGCCTTTGGGATTTTTAGTCTACTTGATCAGTGGTGGGGCACTGTTGGATTTTTCAGATTTTTCCACAAGTGTTCGAGAAGCAGAGCAGGGCAACACCCTCTTGGCTTTACAACATATACCTCGCATCAGTGGAAAATGGGAACCTGTTTTAGAGCTACTTATTGCAGTGATCACCATTGTGTTTTGGAAGAGATGGTCAGGTGCTACGCCGGGTAAACGTCTTTTAGGCATTCATGTTGTTGATGCTGAAAGTCTGGCAGAGATGACGAATAAACAAGCGATTATTCGTTATATTGGCTATATTGCTTCGAGTATTCCTCTGGGTCTCGGATTTTTTATGGTCGCTTTTCACAAAGAGAAACGTGCATTGCATGATCTTTTAGCGGACACAGTTGTCATATATAAAAAGTGAATTTATAAAAAGGTACTTTGGTACCTCTTTATAAGTCTCATACAAAAGGATAAATATGCATTTTCAAACAGAAGCGTTACACGCAGGGTACGAGAAAGATTCTCAGTCAACTATGGCTGTGCCCATCTATATGTCAACAGCATACGAGTTTCGTGATGTTGAACATGCTGCCAACCTTTTTGCACTCAAAGAATTGGGTAACATCTATACCCGTCTGAACAACCCGACTACGGATGTTTTCGAGAAGCGTTTTGCAGCCTTAGAAGGTGGTGAAGCATCTTTAGCTACTGCGAGTGGTATGTCAGCGATCTTCTATGCTATTGCCAATGCTGCTGAAGCGGGTGACAACATCGTTTGTGCCTCACAACTTTATGGTGGCTCTTTAACACTTTTCTCTCACTCGCTTAAACGTTTTGGGATCGAAGCGCGTTATTTCAATGTTCAAAATCCTCAAGAGGCAGAAGCGCTGATCGATGAGAAGACCAAGGTGATCTTTTTTGAGACCTTGACCAACCCTAGTATTGATGTGGCTAACATCTCAGCTATCACTGCTATTGCGAACAGACATAATATTTTGACCGTGGTAGACAACACGGTGGCGACACCAGCACTTTGTCAACCCTTTAAGTATGGTGTCGACATCATCGTACACTCTGCAAGTAAATATACTACAGGGCAGGGTCTGGCTATAGGCGGGATTATGGTAGAGCGTAAAGGTCTGGTAGATAAGCTCAAGGGCAATGCGCGTTATAACCACTTTAATACACCAGATGAGTCTTATCATGGTCTAGTTTATGTTGATGTACCACTGCCTCTCTACACCTTGCGTGCACGTCTCTCTCTTCTTCGTGATCTGGGAGCTGTAAGCTCACCATTTAACTCATGGCTGTTTATCCAAGGTCTGGAGACCTTGTCTCTTCGTATGAAAGAGCACTCTTACAATGCTTTGATGTTGGCGCAGTTTTTAGAGAACCATCCTAAGGTCTCTAAAGTCAACTATCCAGGACTTAAGTCTAATAGTAATTATGAAAATGCTCAGCGTTATTTTGAAAAAGGACAGTCAAGTGGACTGCTCAGTTTTGAGGTCTCAGACTTTGAAAATGCCAAGGCCATAGTAGATGCTACGGAGCTCTTTTCGCTGGTGGTTAATATTGGAGACTCTAAGTCTATCATCACACACCCGGCATCAACAACGCACCAGCAACTTTCAGAAGAAGAGTTGGTCTCTTGTGGTGTTCCTTCTGGACTCATCCGTATCAGTGCGGGTCTTGAAAATGTCTCAGATCTTATTGCTGATCTCTCTCAGGCACTCGAGGCGTAATCATCGAAGCACAAAAGAGTAGAGAACTCCTGAACCTGGAGACCCATATAGAGCACTTTACCAACCCTCTCTATCTGGAGAGTGGACGTATTTTAGAACCGTATGACATTACCTATGAGACGTATGGAACGATGAATGAAGAGAAGTCTAACATCATTGTTGTCTGTCATGCTTTGACCGGTTCTCATCATGCTGCAGGCTATTATGATGGCGAGAACAAACCAGGATGGTGGGATGGTCTGATCGGCCCGGGTAAAGCTATAGATACGGATGAGTTTTTTGTTATCTCGACCAACGTCATAGGAAGCTGTTTTGGCTCTACTGGTCCTATGTCTACGATGTATCCACATCTTGAGTCTTATCGTTATAAGTTCCCAGTAGTCAGTATTAAGGACATGGTCAAAGCACAGCGTATTTTGTTTGATCGTTTGGGTATCCACCATGTTCATGCCATAGTGGGTGGTTCTATGGGCGGTATGCAAGCACTGCAGTTTGCTATACACTTTCCCAAGTTTGCTACAAAGATCATTACAATGGCCGCTACCTATGCTACACAGCCTTGGGCCATCGCTTTTAACAAGGTGGCCCAAGAGTCTATCTTGCATGACCCTGACTTTAAAAATGGCTATTATGATCCGGCTGATCTTCATGAAAATGGTTTGAGTGGAATGGCTGTAGGACGTATGGCCGGACATATCAGTTTTCTCTCTCCACACTCTATGCAAGAGAAGTTTGGACGGGAATACAAACGTACAGACGGCCTCTATGAACTTTTTGGAAAGTTTCAGGTGGAGTCATACCTTGAGTATAATGGGCACAACTTTACCAAATGGTTTGATCCTTTGGCCTATCTTTACATTACTAAAGCGATCAATATCTACGATCTCTCTCGTGGTTTTGACTCTTTAGAACAGGCACTGCTTAAGGTAGAGTCAGAGATGTATCTTATAGGTTTTAAAGATGATATGCTTTTTAAAAGTGAGGAGATGCAACTTATTTACGAGCGTTTGGCTACCCGTAAAACATTGAAAAGTGATTATTTGGAAGTAGATAGTAATTATGGCCATGATGCATTTTTGGTCGAGTTAGAAAAATTTGACAGTTATGTCACAAAGGCACTACATGAGTAAAAAAACAGCGGAAGATTTTGAAGTCAGAGTCGAAAAAGCGAAGCAGATCTTAGAGAAGCTTATGAACCCTGAGATCACATTAAGTGACAGTGTTAAAGCCTATGAAGAGGGTATGAAAGAGCTGCAAGCAGCGCAGAAGATGTTAGAAGATGCCCAACTTCAAATAGAACAGATCAGAACGAACTAAGGAGACCTTGCCAATGAAAGTCGCCGTTTTACAACTTCAATCCATTGGCATGAGCTCTACAAAGCTTTATCATTTTGTGCGTATTGCTCAGAAAAAGGGGGTAAAGCTGCTTCTTTTAGGAGAGTACATGCTGAACTCTTTTTTTAAAGAGTTGGAGTCTACCCCGATCTCGATGATCAAAGAACAGAGTGAACACCAACTCTCTGTCTTAAGAGAGATGGCACACAGACATAACATGGTGATCGTGGCTCCTATTATTATGATCAAGAAAAAAGTACCGTACAAGGTGATCGCGAAGATCTCTCCGAACTCTATCAGTTATTATCATCAACAATTTTTGATAAACTATCCACACTGGAACGAAGAGAAATATTTTGCCAACCCTATAGAAGGTATTAAAGCGCCGATGAGCTTTAGTCATGAGGGGCTAAAGTTTATGATCATGGGCGGTTTTGAACTTCATTTCGATGATCTTTGGTACTATGCATCAATGAAAAATGTAGACTGTGTTCTTTTACCGACCATCTCGACTTTTGAGTCGCATGAGCGTTGGAAAGAGATCATTAAAACAAGGGCATTTACACACAACTGTTATATCCTTCGTGCCAACCGCATCGGTGACTATAAAGAAGATGACTACACCTGGCACTTCTACGGCGACTCGGTACTTGCCAATCCTTATGGTGAGATAGAAGAGCATCTAGGTGACAGTGAAGAGTTGATGATCGCCGAGATCGATCATAAAAAAGTGCTAGAAGCACGACGGGGATGGGGCTTTAAAGAAGCACTTTCCAAGCGTCAATAAAAAGAGAATGTAATGAAAAGAAAATATATACAAAACCACAACCCTGTAAGCTTTAGCTTTAAACCGACTCGTGACGACTTTATCGTTGATGAGATCCCTCTTTATGAGGCGGGAAAAAGTGGAAACTACATCCACCTTCTCATCAAGAAGGTTGACATGTCCACATTAGAGCTTATCTCTATTTTAGAAGAGCAGACAAAGTTTAATAACATCTCGTATGCCGGTCTGAAAGACAAGTATGCGACTACAACACAGTACATCTGTATGCCGGCTTCATTTGAGAAGTTTTTTAAGAAGTTCCAGCATCCACAGATAGAGATCTTGGGATCTTTTTTAAGTCGTGAAAAGCTTAATATTGGAGATCTTAAAGGAAACCGTTTTAAGATCCGTCTGCATGATGTCACGCCTGATGCTGCGGCGAAGATGGACAAGGTCCTTCAAGAGATCATCCGTCAGGGTGTCCCTAACTATTTTGGATACCAGCGTTTTGGACATGATGAAAACCATTTTGAAAAGGCCAGAGAAGCAGCGCATGGTTCTAAAGTCTTTAGAGACCGTCGTCTAAACAAGCTTATGAGTAATGCTTATCAATCTTACCTTTTTAACGACTGGTTGGTAGAGCGTGTGCAACTCTGTAGAGAACTTGACTATATGGACTTTAGTGCTTTTGAGAAGAAGTGGGGTTTGAGTACAGAAGAGGTCAAACAGATCCAGGCACAGTCTTCTATCTTTAAAGTGTTGCCGGGTGATGTGATGCACGATGTGATGAACAACAAGTGGGTCAATGTGACAGACTTGCAAGCCATTAAAAAGCCGTACAAAGAGCGTAAGTTTCAACCTACTGGCATGCTAGTTGGTAAAAAGGCATGGCGTGCGCGTGGAGCCGCTGGAGCTATCGAAGCCCGTCACGATGATGATGAGGTTGCAATGGCAGGAGAACGCCGTGCAGCATGGATCTACCCTAAAGAGATCAAGTCCAAGTTTAATGCAAAAGAGAGTACCTATGAGCTCTCTTTTGCACTGCCTAAAGGGGCGTATGCTACGGTCCTCCTTGAAAATCTTGCCAACAGGGATATTGAGAGTGTTCATGAAGTCAAGAAGATGAAGGCGCAGACTTTGGTGCGATTTGATGATGAGGATGATGACGAGGAAGATTACTAAAGTTTGTCTCTTCATCTTTTTTGTGTCTTCGTCACTCCGGACCTGATCCGGAGTCTACTCCTTGTTGCTCTTCGATCTTGAACTTATTTGAACATTAAAACTTCATCTTGCCACCTTTTCTTTTTTTTGACTGGACAAAAAAGTGAGGGTGTATGAGATAAGATTCAAGCATCAAGAAAGTAGCAACAGAGAAATAACACAGTAAAGACTAAAAGACTCGTGGATTCCTCGTATTCGCAGGGATGACGGGTATTGAAGTTGATTGAATTAGAATTTCCGAAACCAAAAGTCCTGATGACTAATCTTCCTCTATCATATGATCCAAAATATAAAGTTGTATCTCTTTATTAGGTAACTCTTTATCCAAAGCCTTTCCATAAAGCCGAGAGACCTGCTTATGGTGCTTTTCATAAGGAAAATGCGGGTAATGGTTGTGCCATGCCTCTTTGATGGTCTTTAGTGCCACACGGTCTATCATCCATGATTTAAAAATAGAGTAGGTCGCGAAAAAGAGTCCTGTACCAACCACAGAAAGTACAATCAAAAGATGACAGTCTATTTTGGCTAAAAGCTTGTGAAAGATAAGACTAAATGGCAATAAGACGATATTCCAAAGGAATAAAAAGACATAGATGTTTCTTGCGATCTTGATCCTAGTACCTGGTATCTTTCCTTCAAGGTTCAGACCATCGTCATACATCTTGTTGGCTTTAAGCAGCTCACGAAAGAGCAGGGGCTCATCGCTTTGTGTAAAAACATAGGGGATGATAATGTTGTCGATAAAGTTGTATATTTTTTTCATAGCTGCTCTTTAAGTATTATAAGGTGTATTATAGCGATGAAAAGATAACTTTTTTTGAAATTTGTTGTTATCATAAAGGATTGTTTGTAAATAGTAGATATTTTAGAAAACAGGTAAACCTTAGTAAATAAGTAGGCTTAGTCTGAAATTTATAGTTGGGATGATATATTGTCTTATCAAAAGTAAGGATTACAGTTATGATGAAATATTTTCACCGCCAAGTACAGCTATGGGGCGAAGAGACACAGCAGTTGCTTCAGGGTAAAAAGATTGCCATTGTAGGAAGTGGTGGGCTTGGAAGTTCCCTCTCTTTTGCGTTAGGTGCCTCAGGTATTGGTGAAATACACATGATAGATTTTGATGAGGTGAGTCTGCATAATATTCATCGCCAGATTGCTTTTAAAACAGGGGATGAAGGTAAGAACAAGGCTGTGCTTAATTGCCAGATTATGGAGGAGCGTTGCCCTTATGTCAAGGCCATAGCGCATGAGTGTGACTTTGAGACCTTTGCAGCTAAGAAAATTGAAGTCGATCTTATCATTGATGCGACTGATAACTTGCCAACCCGTGCAGCTATTAATGCTTATGCCCGTTTGGTAAAAACACCTTGGGTCTATGGTTCTGTCGAAGCGTTTCATGGTCAAGTCTGCTTTTTTGATGAAGCCTCATTTGAAGATGTCTTCAAGATCACGCAAAAGACACCTGCCGGTATCGCTGCGCCTATTGTCATGCATATTGCGTCATTACAGGCCAACTTGGCATTACGTTATTTAGCTGGACTGACAGTCAAAAAAGACTATCTCTATTACCTCTTTTTTAATGATGATGGAGAGCTGATAACACAGAAGTTTGGATTGCCAAAAAGCTAAGCTATGTATAATTTGCTATAATCTTTTTAAATTCGATCTATATTAAAGAGACAACGATGCGCATACTGTTTTTATCACTGTTCCTGCTGTTTAGCACACTCCATGCTGATTTTATAGAAGATTATATACAACAAGAGATCATTATAGACCGTCAGGTCAATCTGGATGACAGTAATATGACAGATATGTCATCACGTCTCAGTACAGGTAATAAAAACTTCATACTGTTTTTTTTGAAATATGTAGGTGAAGAAAAAAAACAGCATATCGATGCCTATGATCCTTATCATAGAGCATTGTTCAAGCTTAACCGTCAGATACAGACTAACGAATATCTGGGAAATGATAAAGCTGTATTGCGCGACAAGCTCAAAGTTGCCTCGATCAAACTTAAGCAAAATATGCGTGAAACACTTTACCAAACGGTTAAAGCTGCCCAAGATAGCAGTTATAGCGCATTTGAGAAGAAGCTTGAACAAATCATCATAGACCGATATAAACAGATCCAAAATCTTGATCTACGACCTTACAATGCGATTAAACAAGAAAATGACCCTTCTGCACTTTCACAAAGCATATTGGAGAATCTTAAAGTATATATGGCGCTTCAGGATCTTAATAATGATCTGAGTGCTGCACTGTTTGAAAGTTCGCATAAGATCTATAAGATCATAGTCCTCTCACAATATGGAATTCTCTCTTTGAGTATAAAGATCGAAGGAAGTACTGTTGGTAAAAATATCACACAGTACCTTGAACCTTTGTATCTCAGCAGTAGTAAAGTCGTTTATATTTTGATTATTATGGTCATGATCTTTATGATCCGTTTTATAACAGCTGTGGCAGTACGGAAAATTTCTGGTTGGATCAGTGGGAAAGAAGATGATGCAAAATATATTTTGAATACGGTTGACAAACCGTTTACATTGCTTTTGATCACTATCGGTACGGAACTGATATTTATAATTTATTCTGAACTGAGTGATGTGCAGTGGGTGTTTACAACTTTCAAGATAATGTACATTTTACTGAGTGTTTTTTTACTATATCGATTGGGCAATGCTATTGCTATAGTAAAAATAGAACAGATCAACTTAAACAAACATGTTCGTAATGAGGTGGTTAACCTTAGTCTGAAATTGATGAATATTTTACTGGTCTTGATTACGCTCGTCTGGGTCCTTAAAATTATGGGTGTTAATCTTACGGCACTGCTTTCGGGGCTTGGTCTGGGTGGTGTAGCGGTAGCTTTTGCGGCTAAAGATACCATTGCAAACTTTTTTGGTTCTGTTTCCATTTTATTAGGTGATCTGTTTGAACAAGGTGACTGGATAGCGGTAGACAATATGGAAGGTCATGTGGTGGAGATCGGGCTACGTGCGACGACCATCCGTACTTTCGACAATGCCCTGATCGCCATTCCAAACTTCAAGCTTGCAGACAACGGTATTAAGAACTGGAGCCGCCGCCTGATGGGACGCCGGATCAAGATGATCATTGGTGTGACCTATGAATCCGATATGGATGATATTAAAAGAGCACTCTCTCAGATAAGGACAATGATACAAGAACACCCTGACTTAATGAGTGAAAAAACACAGTTTATGAGCAATGATCGTCTCTTGAAACTGGTATCCAAAGAAGATCTCAAGGGGATCAAACGTACTGTTATGGTCAACCTGGATAACTTCAGCAGTTCAAGTATCGATATTATGATCTACTGTTTCAGCCGTTCAGTTGTCTGGGCAGAGTGGTATGAAGTTAAAGAAGATGTGATGTTTAAAGTGGCGCAGATCCTAAAAGAGAACAACCTGGAGTTTGCTTACCCTACGATGATGATCCATCAAGCACAGTTGGAAAACAAGTCTGTACCAGAGGATGATGGTCTATAAAACCTCGATACGTCCACGATGAAGTTTGACAATCCCGTTGTGTTCAAACTCTTTTAAGAGACGACTGATCACCTCTCTGGATGTCCCTAAGTGCGAGGCAAGCTTTTCGTGAGTGATCTTAATCTCGTTCTCTTCTTGTTCATGTAGCCAGTCGAGTAGACGGTGGTCGAGCTTTTTAAAACGGACATCCTCTATGAGTCCTGCCATCCCCTCTAGTCGCCGTGCAAAAAGGGAAAAGACAAACTGTTGGTAGGGTGCCTCTGCTGCATAGATGGTTTTGACCACATCTGCAGGAAGGAGGTACCCTTCTACTTCGCTTTCACAAACTGCAGTACCGATAGCTGGTGTGTCTGTAAAGGCAGAGTTGAGGTTTACATTACACTGCTCGCCATTTTCCAAAAAGTAGAGTGTGATCTCTTGACCACTCTCATGCAGACGGTAGACCCGAACTGACCCTTCAACTAGAAACAAGATATCTTTACACTGATCACCTTGGGCAAAAAGCTCCATACCGTTGGGCATCTTCACCTCTTTGGCATGTGAAAGCAGTAGGGTCTGTGCTTCGTTTGAAAGCTCTTCAAAAAATGGAAATTCGTTCATCTTTTACCTTTAAGTGTTACTTGAGAAGAGTATATCAAAAAGGAGTAAAAAGCGTAGGTCTAACGCAGTGATATCGTTGCTATAGGAAAAAAAAGGTATAATCGCGATAACTATAGCGCCATTACTATGCTAATGGCTAAAATTATTTGATTGAGCAAACATGACTTTTGAACCCTATCCTTTTGAAAAACTGAACACATTGTTGGCTGATGTAACGCCAAATCCTGAGCTTGAACCGATGATCCTGACCATAGGCGAGCCTCAGTTCGAGACACCTGACTTTATTCAAAAAGCTTTAAAAGAGAGTACGCCATTACTTAAAAAGTATCCTAAGACAGCAGGTGAGTCTTACCTAAAAGAGGCGATGCTCTCTTTTGTAGCAAAACGTTTCAGTGTCGACTTGAAGCCTGCTGAACTGGTACCTTCTTTTGGTACCAGAGAAGTGCTTTTTAACTTTCCTCAATACCTGTTGTTTGACAAAAAAGATCCACAGATCGCCTTTACCAACCCCTTTTATCAGATTTATGAGGGTGCGGCAGTTGCGAGTCGTGCCGAGATGCATTTTTTGAACCTTACCGAGGCTAACGGTTATAAGCCGGAGTTGGATGAAGCGGTTTTAAAGAATTGTGATCTTGTCATTTTGAACTTTCCTAACAATCCCACAGCCTCATGTCTGAGTCTTGATGAGCTGGGGGCATGGGTTATCTTGGCTCTAAAACATGACTTTGTTTTGCTTAATGATGAGTGCTATTCGGAGATTTACACAGACGCTCCGGTGCCTTCACTTTTAGAAGCTTCAAAACATGTTGGTAACGAGAGTTTTAAAAATGTCCTGGTCATCAACTCTATCTCTAAACGCTCTTCTGCCCCTGGACTTAGAAGTGGGTTTATAGCAGGCGATGCAGAGATTTTAAAAGGCTACAGTCAGTACCGTACCTACGTGGGCGCTGCCTCTCCTCTGCCACTGCAGGCAGCAGCAGCGGCAGCCTGGAGTGATGAAGTCCATGTCGCAGCTTCTCGTGAGGTCTATAAGGCGAACTTTAAATTGGCAGAAGAGATTCTGGGTGTGAAGATACCTGAGGCTACATTTTACCTCTGGATCAAAGTGGACAATGCCCTAGAGATGACCACGACTCTTTACAGAGACTACGGGGTCAAGGTACTTCCTGGTGAGTATTTGGCGAGAACCGATGCACATGGTGAAAATCCGGGCAGGGATTATCTGCGTATCGCTCTGGTAGAGAATGAGACAAAAACTAAAGAAGCACTGTTAAGAATCAAAAAAGCACTAAACAAGGACGCAAAATGAGTGAAGCACTAAAAGAGAAGGTTTTAAAAGCACAGGCAGAAGGAAGTATCGCTGGACTCTATGTACTCGAAGGTGAAGCCCAGGAGACACTGACTGAAGAGCGCGATTTGATCGCTTTTTATGCAAATATCTTAGACTTGGCCCTTGAAAACCTGACCAACACACTCGAAGCGGCACGTACTATGGAGATGAGTGAGGTCGAGGACTTCGCAACACTGCGTGCACTTTATGAATACGCTATGGAACACTACAGTGCCGGTAAGAACCGTGATGCTTCAGCACTTTTTGAGATCTTGGCAGGTCTCACAGAAGATGAACGTTTCAAAACGGCAATGAACGCCCATAAGATCGGTGCAGATGCCGGGATCAACCTTGAGATGTTCATTGCTACTATTGGCGATGTTGATGCGACACAGGCAGCTGGAACATTCTATATTTCAGAATTCAGGCCTGAAGCCAAGGCTGCAATGGAACGAGGCAGCGCGTCGTGAAGATCCACTTCATAGGGATAGGTGGCATCGGTATCTCTGGTTTAGCACAGTATATGCACTTTAAAGGTCATGAGATCACCGGTTCAGATGTTACAGACTCTAAAATTGTAAAAACCCTTCAAAGCAAGGGTATTGAAGTGACCATTCCTCATAACAAAAAAGCCATTACAGATCAGGACTTGGTGATCCACTCTGCGATTATCCGTGCTAATAATCCTGAAGTAGTTGCCGCCAAAGAAGCTGGTATCAAAGTACTGGCACGTCGTGAAGCCCTGCTTGACCTATTACATGAACAGAAGGTCTATGCGGTGGCGGGTGCCCATGGTAAAAGTACCACCTCTGCTATCTTGGCGGCGATTATGGAAGGTTCGGCGATCATAGGCGCAGAGTCCAAAGGTTTTAACTCCAATGTTCGTTACGACGATCAGTGTGAACAACTTATCTTTGAGGCAGATGAAAGTGATGGCAGCTTTTTGAACTCCAACCCCTACTGTGCGATCGTTATCAATGCAGAACCCGAGCATATGGAGTATTATAAGTACGATTATGAGCTCTTTTATAACTCTTATCGTAAGTTCATCGCCTCAGCAAAATTGCGGGTGCTTAATGCTGAAGATGAGTTTTTAAGTACGATAGAAGATGAGGCTATCCGTCTCTATCCAAGTAAAGATATCAGTGATGTCAAATACATCTTGATCGATGATGAACCTTTTACCTCTTTTACACTTAAAGAGCATGGGAGTTTCAGTGTATGGGGCTTTGGTTTTCATATTGCAGTAGATGCTTCTTTAGCTATTTTGGCGGCTCTGGAGA